>JAYUGZ010000673.1:0-8958 GCA_043767465.1 Cyanobacteriota bacterium | reverse complement strand
TTTGCCGATGCCAGCCGCCGATTAGAACGAGCCTTAAAATATGTATCCCTTTCCGAGGATACGATCGAGCGGCTCAAATATCCCAAATCCAGTTTAATTGTATCAATTCCCGTGCGGATGGACGACGGTTCGCTGCGAATTTTCCAAGGTTATCGAGTACGCTACGACAACACCAGAGGCCCATCTAAAGGAGGAGTACGCTACCATCCGAAAGTATCCCTCGATGAAGTGCAATCCTTGGCATTTTGGATGACTTTTAAATGTGCAGTTCTCAATATACCATTCGGAGGAGCAAAGGGTGGAATCACTGTCAATCCCAAAGAATTGTCCAAACTTGAATTGGAACGGTTGACCCGGGGTTACGTAGATGCGATCGCCGATTTCATCGGCCCCGATGTCGATATTCCCGCGCCCGATGTCTACACCAATCCCATGATTATGGGTTGGATGATGGATCAGTACAATATTATCAAACGGCAGCTTTGTCCAGGGGTAGTGACTGGTAAACCAGTGACAATCGGCGGCAGTTTGGGTCGAGAAAGCGCAACAGCAACCGGCGCTTCTTTTGTGATTCAAACTCTCCTGCCCAAATTTAACCGAATTCCCGAAGACACAACTGTAGCCGTCCAAGGTTTCGGAAATGCCGGGGCCGAATTAGCAGAATTGCTCTGGAAAGCAGGTTACAAAGTTGTGGCTGTCAGCGATTCCCAAGGGGGAATTTATGCGAAACAAGGGCTAGATATTCCCAGCATCCGCCGTTTTAAAGAATCTAACAAAGGTATCAAAGCTATTTACTGCGAAGGTTCTGTCTGCAATATTATCGAACACCAAATCTTGACAAACGAGCAACTTTTAGCATTAGATGTAGACGTGCTGGTTCCAGCAGCTTTGGAGAATCAAATCACGGAAGCAAATGTTAATGATGTCAAGGCCAAGTTTATTTTTGAAGTAGCTAACGGGCCGATTGATTCTGCTGCTGATTTAATTTTGGAAGCGAGGGGAATTCAGGTAATCCCCGATATTTTAGTCAATGCCGGTGGCGTAACGGTTAGTTATTTTGAGTGGGTACAAAATCGCAGTGGACTTTATTGGACGCTGGAGGAAGTCAACGGGCGCTTGCAGCACAAAATGGTCGAAGAAACTGAGGCAATTTGGAAAAAATCTCAGGAATTGTCGGTTTGCATGAGAACTGCTGCTTACGTGTACGGGTTAAATCGACTCGGAGAAGCGATGAATGCGAAGGGAACGCGGGATTATTATCTGAATGGTTGACGGAATGCTGGGAAGTAATTGTAGGGTGCGTCTAAGAAAGAAAATCCCTAAATAAAAATCGACAATCTTACAGCGACGCACCTTACGAAATACTTGAGGAAACAAACCGTTAGAGTCGATACAGGCGTTTCCTTCACAGGGTTGTCACCACGTCAAGGCAATTATTTCACGGGGTGACAACGCCAGCAATGCTTCAATAGATACTCTTTACCGACTATCAATTTAAATTCAGTTTCTTTTGTAATGTCTAGCGGTGGATTTAGGTAATTTTCCTAGAACCCATTTGAGATATATTCTGCGTAAATCTCAGAAGCCGGGTTTCTCTCGGTATTTCTCGTCACCCAACCAAAGACTCGTAGAAACCCGGTTTCTCGCCATGAGCGTAAGCCTCTATCGAGGCTTTAGCTTTTGTGCAACACAAAAAAAGAAATCCCCAAAAACAGGGGATTTCTCACAGCACTTATGCACTCTGACCAAAGAAACCGGGTTTTTTACCAAATCTGTGGGTCACAATCAAGTTTTTTCGTAAAAAACCCGGTTTCTGATTCCCCGTGCGTAAGTCCTATCTCATATTTAAGCCATTGCTAAATCTACTTAGTCTCAGGCATCAAACACTTATCAGAATCGCAGCCCGCCGGCCCGGAATCCATCATTTCACCCAAATCATAACGGCTCAAAGCTACGTGAAAAACCTCAGTTTCGCGGCGCGATAAAGCCTCTGCTACCATCTTGGTGTAAGTTTCTTTGTCTATTGGTTCAAAGGGCAAACGCGGGAAAGTTTCCAGAGCATCAAACCGAGCCAAAAGTGCTGCGGAAATGTAGCCTTCATCATCGCGAATCGCTTCGTAAATCCGAGTACCCAAACTTTCTACTTCATTTTCCCGCAGTTCAATTGTTGCCGAAGTGTTGTGTCTGACATAGAACTTTTGCACTTGCATATAAAAGTCCATTTGGGCGGCAGCCGAAAACTTGTTAATGTCAATTGTATCGGCTCCCGGCAAGTCAGCCCAACTTACAGCAACAGGTATTTCTACCAGCCATTCCGTGCAACGTTCATCGAAGGGATTGTTGAGCAAATTGCCGTTTTCATCTTTGTCAGATTGAGACGGAATCACGTTGTATCCGTAGTCGATGCAGGCGAGGGCTACGGGGTCGCTCTTGCGGAAAGTGATTCGGCGAATAAAACGCTGGGCTTTGGGCGGATGCCAGCCCGGAGAAGCGCCTGTGAGCAGAGATTTGGTACCCGATGGTTGGACGGTTGTGCAGCGATTGGGGCGTTTTAAGGAATGGCGATCGCAATAATCCCAAACTACCCGATTCACAATCTCCCGCCAACCAGTCAAATACTCTTCTTCCCGCTGTTTAAACGCAATTCCCTGGGGAGTTTGCGGGCGGCCTTCCACCCACCAGCGCAGCCACTCCACGCCGAAAGCGTGAACGAAGAAATCGAACAATCCAGTAAATGATACGCCGACAATTGGGTCTAATTCGCGGCTGTATTGGTAGCGCGGTTCGAGAAACTTGTGATTGAGAAGCACCGCGACAGATAGAGCTCCGGCGGTAAAAGCTTCTTCTTGTTCTTTGAAATTGTAAGGATCAATTTGATTGAGGTGGATCTCAGACAAATTGCAGAAAAAATTCGAGCCGATGATTTCACCACAGGGGTTTAATCCCACACGGACTAACCGATGTTCTAACTCGCCAGCGGTCATGTCAGGATAGCATTTCTGCAACCAATCTTTAGCTTTTCCTTCGTTGTAAGCTTTCAAAAACTCAAGTTTAAGACTCGGTGTTGAAAGTAAGTCAACGTTAGATCGAGCTACAGCTTCGCCGGCCCATTGAATCGCACCTTCGCCGCTGTAATACTGTTTGCGGACAGCATCAATACATTCTTCTAGTGTAGGTTTGCTATGAAAAACACGGGTATGATTTGCCATACGAAGGGCATCGCGCTCTGGATCTATTCTCCAGTTGCCACTTTCATCTTGTTGCCACAAATTGTTTTTAGCATTTGCCCCCAGTTCATCACCCGATTCAAACTGGCGCATACCCGCGCTGTTATGAGTTAGATAACCATCGCAGTAAAAACAATGAGCTTTTTCTACTTCAATGTCATAAGTTCTGACATGATTGTAGCTTCCCAACCCTTTAACGGTGACTGGAATATCTAATGAGATATCAGCCTCAGCGATATAGCGTTCGTAATTAGCATCAACTGTGCGAGAACCTTGGAATCCCATATCTCGCATTTCGCTGTAGGTATGAGCCTCTCGCATGATTGCACCAGGAACAGTGAAACCATACATTTTCAGTCCTTGGCGTATTTCTCCCTTAAGCGAGTGAGGCGAAATTAGAGCGTTATAACGCTCTTTGAGTGCTGGAATCGTCAATTGGTGTTTAATTTGCCATCCCGGCTGCTGTGGATGAGTTGTAGTAATTCTGCCAGCGATACCCAAGCTGGATAAAACAGCACTAACTTGCCTGACAAATGACCGATAGACTGAGGTAACTAAGTGAGGGGGACGGCCATTAACAGTGCCATCGCTGTCCATTAATCCAGCTAGATAAGCTGCCCGGATGTCTACTGAACCCTGCAAAATCCAACTAGGAATAGTTAGGGGAATATTTGGCTGCTTAATGTAGCGATGGAAGTATTGAGCTAATCGAATGGATGAACAGATAGATTTGGCAGTGTTTTCACCCTTGATGACCCCATGAACAGCACTCAAGCCAAATAAAGCTAAAGCAGAATTGATTTTAGCTTGAATTTTAGGTGTGAGTTCTGTATCCAAGCTGTTCATCGCCCATTCTACACGCCCATAGGGCTTGCCGTGTTTATTGCGGCCAAGAGCCACATAACCATCACCGTGGGTAAACGCGATTAACCAAGCAACTTCGGCTGTCAGTTCGGGAACCACAAAGGACTTAGCTGTACGACTTTGTGAGGGTCGGGATTCTGTAAAATCAGGAGGGAGATGGGTAATTGTTCCAGGTAGGACTTGGGTGTTGTGTAAGAGCCGATCGCCTTCAGCTAAACTAGCAACTGATTTCCAAACAATACCACCTTGAGCATCTGCTAGGACTGCTTGCCGATGGTTTAAGGTTGCTCTAGGATAAGTCGCATTGGTTTCAATTTCGTAGACATCTTGAAATCCCTGGTCGAATTTATCAACAACTCGCTGGAATCCCAAAGGAGTTTGCACCAGGTCTCCCACTTGCACATCACAAATAGGAACAAGACCTTTTGAAGTGTGAACCAAAGCATCTTCGGGGAGACATCTGCGTATGTTGCCCGCCACTATTGTGACCGCCGCTTCGTCAATCAATACGCAGCATTCAACTGAATTTAACTGCCGCCCTTGAGCTTTATTTAAAATTGCGGCGCACCGCTGATAAAGGTCTGGCAATTTCACCGGATTTGCGACTCCGCCAAAGCCTTTTAAAGGTTCTCCCACCGGGCGAACGTCGCTCAAATCGATGAAGATTTGAACTTCTTGGGCAAATCTTTCATCTGTGGATAGTTCCAGCAAAGTTTGATAGGATTTTACCCAACCTTGGCGGGAATCTCCGACATAAATAGTGGCGGTTTTTTCGTCTATTTTTACTTCGGTTTCTTGGCGGCGTTCTAAAGCTGGTGTAGAGCCGATCGCACCTTGGACTGTCACGGTTAAGCGGTTGCGGATAGGTGGCAGTTGGTTGATGTATTTTGGTTCCAAGACTGCACCTGTGCCGCAGCCCATCATTGCCAAATCCATCAACAAACCAAAGGCCCGCCAGTCGAGAATATTGGTTGAGGAACAATTATATGCGCCGGAAAAGTTCTCTGGTTGTTCGATCCATTTGCTGCCGCCTACCCACAGCCAGCGGCCTGAAGCGAGGGTTTTGAGCTCGTTTTGCATCCGGTGCAGCAGTTGTGTTTCTTCCGGGGTGAGGTTTCCCAGCTTTTGTAGACCCTTGACGGTTCGATCGCACACTTGGGCCCAAGTCTCGCGCCCTGTCTCGGTACGGCGGCTGTATGTCCTGAAAAATACTGGATTGGCTGCGGGTGCTGTTTCGGGAAAATCGGACAGGTTGCGTTTCTCGCGGGCACTCGATCGCTCTAATTCTCGAACCATAGGTTGTGTACTGACGTGTCGGAATATATCAACAGACTATGAATATACAACAGGATTCAGATTTAGGGTAAAAGCTTGACAAATTTCACAATTTCCACTAAATATGGGGCTTGGGACTCGGCGAGATCGATCGCGCGATCGGCCCAAAACTTCAGCAAAAAACCCGATTTCTGCCAGAAACCGGGTGAAGCGCAAATCTTGTCAATTGTCAATTCTTTGTCAATAAAAACTCAATCTTCGGCACCAGCGGGTCTTGAACAACCCCCACACCGTTAAAACCCCAACGTTCCAGCAGCTTTTTCACCGACGAACCCGGAATCGATTCTACTGCAAATCGATCGGCAACATCAGCAGCGTGAGCGTTGAGATAGCTCAAAGCGTCATAGTCTTCGCGAAACATCAGCAGGTAACTAACTGCCGAATCTGGATTGGGATTGGCCGAGAGATATTTGCCATCCGCTCGGGAACGTAGCAAGTAAAAAACTTGGGATAACATCTTATCTTTGTTGTCAAAATAATATGTTACCTCAAATTGGGAATGGGGAATTGCCCAAACGATTTTAGATTGACAATTTGAGATTGTAGAAAAGTTGACTTGCTTTCAATTTCCCAGCTAAAAACTACATAATTTCTGCCTCAAATCAATCTAAAATCGCTGGAATCTAGCGGTTAAATCAAAGTCAGTGCCACACCTTTAATCGATCGCCCGTCACCAATTTGACCGACGATCGAAGCCCGACCGGTCGTCAAATTAATATTGTACAGGCTCGAAACTCCCCCAACCTCGATCGCAGCCAAAGCCGTCTCGTTACCGCCAACACTCCTGACATCAAAACCGAGAACGGTAGAAGCATCAACTCCCAAAGGCCCGATCGTATTCAACACTCCATTATTCGGCGGATCTTGCCGCACCAAAACATCCAAATTGCTGTCAATTGCAAATAGCGTTGTCGAAGTTGCCCCCGCAAAATTGTTAGTATACGCAGCAGCCGCAGCCGCAGGAATTGCCCCAACATTGCGATCGCCCGCCCGGTAAGCCAAATTCCCGTCGAGTTGAATTCCCCCCGTCAGGGTGTCAGAATCGACAATTGCGCCTGTATCAGGGTTGAGGCGGGCGTTTTGACCGGCTTGATTGACAAACCGAATTCGATCGACTGTGGGATTGAAATCAAAACCCGCAGCCCCCGGAGTTAGGGGAACAGCAAACTGCCCGCTACCGACTTGAGTTGCAGCGCCAGTCACCGGATCGATCGCGTACAAGCGATTGCTAGAACCCACACCGTAAAGCAAACCGTTAGCGGGGCGAAAATCAATCCCCAGCAAACTTTCTCCCGGCTGCAAGCCCGTAACTGCCGCGTCGCTGAGAATCGCCCGCGGTGCCGCCTCGTTAAAACCGATAATTGTTTCAGCGCCATTTCTGACAGTTAAGGCGTAAGCTGTAGGCAAAGGCAAAGCCAAACCGTTAATCTGTCTCCCGTCGGCAATTTGACCCGCGAAGGAAGCTTGACCGGTCGTCAAATTGATATTGTACAAGCCCGAAACGCCCCCGACTTCCAGTGCCGCCACCGCGACATCGCGGCCGCCAATACTCCTAATATCAAAGCCGAGAACGCTAGTAGCATCAACTCCCAAAGGCCCGATCGTATTCAACACTCCATTATTCGGCGGATCTTGGCGCACCAAAACATCCAAATTGCTGTCAATTACAAACAGCGTTGTCGAAGTTGCCCCCGCAAAATTGTTAGTATACGCAGCCCCTACACCCGCTGGACTTGACCCAAAATTGCGATCGCCCGCCCGGTAAGCCAAATTCCCGTCGAGTTGAATTCCCCCCGCCAGGGTGTCAGAATCGACAATTGCCCCCGTATCCGGGTTGAGGCGAGCGTTTTGACCCGCTTGATTGACAAACCGAATGCGATCGACAGTCGGATTGAAATCAAAACCCGCAGCCCCCGGAGTTAGGGGAACAGCAAACGGCCCGTTACCGACTGGACTTGCTTCTCCGGTTCTCGGATTGACAGTATACAAGCGATTGCTAGAACCCACACCGTAAAGCACACCATTAGCCGGCCGATAATCAATTCCCAGCAAACTTTCTCCCGTTGGCAATCCAGTCACGGGCAAATCTGAGATCACACTTCCCGGATTGGCAAGACTAAAACCGACAATCCGATTAGCAGGAGTTAAAGCATAAGCCGTTGTCCGCGGTGGAGGCGGGGGATTGGGAACAATGCTGCCAATATTATTAGTGAAATTGGCCGGGCCGATCGAACTTTGTCTCACCCCTTTGAGAACCGCTAAAAATTCTCCAGTCACCCGGTCTTGAATAACAGTATCGTTTCCAGCTTCCTGAATGTTCAAGTCGCTAAAACTGACACCTTCTCCCAAACCGATTAAATCTGTACCTGGTGCAAAATCTGCGATCGTGTCAGCATTTCCCAAATTAACACCGCCGCTGGTACGAAAAGGATCTGCCTCAGCGTAGCGCCTCAAAACAAATAAGTCTGCCCCGTCTCCGCCGATCAGGGTATCAGTATCTCTATCCCCGGACAAAACATCATTGCCGGAGTTTCCAGAGATGGAATCGCTGCCTTTTCCGCCCACTAAAAAATCGCTACCTTCACCGCCGTTAATAGTATCGTTATCTAAATCTCCAAAAATCGAATCATTTCCAGAATTTCCCTCAATTAAATCGCTTTGTTTTCCTCCAAAAATGCTGTCATTTCCAGAGTTCCCAGCAATGGTGTCATTGCCCGCAAAACCAAATATCGTGTCATTTTCTGGAGTTCCTGCTAGCAAGTCTGCTTGTGCGCTGCCTCTAATTTCTGCCACTATCTCATCCCCTATAAAGTTGACATTTCCGTTGCCTAAAGGCGGCTTGCTTCTCAGCTTCAAAATATCACAAATTCGCACTGTCAGGATAGTTTTCCCACTCTATACATCTCCAAAAAAGCAAGTTTTGAGCAGGCTGGATGCCTGCCCCACAATAATTATTGGAGAGCTCTATTAGTCAATACGCTTGGGTTAAGACAGATCCCCCCTAGCCCCCCTTAAAAAGGGAGGGACAAGAAGCGCTCAAAGTCCCCCGACCTAAGGGGGATGCGAGGGGGATCTCCGGGCAATAAACAGTGTTAACCCAAGCGTATTGGTCTATTTGTAATATACGCTGAATTTATAATTTTGGATCTGTACTTTGATAAATTACTTTTCAACACCATCTCATCTATGACTAAAGCCCCTGTCACACTGATTCTGGATTTGCGCGATCGGGCTTTGAACGATCGCAAAACAATATTCATAAAGACTGATGACTAATGACTAAATCTACCTGAGAAAGGCTATATATTCTCAAACTAAAGATTTTCCCGTACCCACTGTCTAAAGGCTTGGATGGTTTGGCTGCTGCCCGAAACTTGACTTTGCTGAGCGTAACGATTCACCAACTCTATAATGGGGATATCTGGAAAAGTGGGACTAGAATCCGACTCTACATATTGTCCCCCTTGCAAAACATTAATTTGTAGCCCTCGCCATGCGTATCGCCAAAGTTCTGGCACTCCTAGAATTTGAT
>JAYUGZ010000672.1:0-1366 GCA_043767465.1 Cyanobacteriota bacterium | reverse complement strand
CCAGCGTCATCGTATTTAAACCCTGCCCCGTCCAATTTAGAATAATCAATCCTAACAATAGGGATAGTGGTAAAGCACTCAGACTAATTAGCACCGTCCGCCAATTCATGAGGAAAGCAATTAAGATTACCGAAACAATAATCGTCCCGTCTCTCAAAGCCTCCTCGACGTTTTTAATCGAGGATTCAATAAATATACCTTGGTCGAAAGTTTTAGTAAAAGTGACATCTTTAGGTAATCCTGCTTTTAACTCCTCCATTGCCGCTTCGACAGCTTTAATTACTGTAGGAGTATCGGCAATTGGCTGCTTAGTCACGGTCAATATTACCGCCCGTTTACCGCGAAATAATCCGTCGCCACGGCGCAGTGCGGGAGCGATTTTGACATCGGCAACTTGTTCGAGTAATACTGGTGCGCCATTAATCGCCTTAATCGCCGACTTTTGGAGTTGTTCGATCGATTCTATTCTCCCAATTCCCCGTACCAACATTTCTCGATCGGGTGTAATCAAAAAGCCACCCGGAACGTTAGCATTAGAATTCTGCACAGCCTTGGTAACATCAGCGACAGAAACATTAAATGCCTTGAGTTTATCGGGATTAATTAATACCTGATATTGACGCTCATCACCACCATAAAGAAAGACATTACTCACCCCTGGCACGGCTAACAGGCGGTTGCGAATATCCCAATTCACTACCCGCCAAACTTCCATCATATCGTTACCCGAAAAGGCATACTTAACAGTCCATCCCAAGGGCGAACTAACAGGTAAAATTTCTGGTTGTCCGACACCTTTGGGTAAAATACTTTGTACCCGCTGAAGCCGTTCGGTGACGAGTTGACGAGCGCGATAGATATCTGTTGATAAGCTAAATACCGCCTTCACCGAAGCAATTCCCACCGCCGAAGAAGAGCGCAGGGATTCTAAACCTGGAGTACCGTTAATTGCACTCTCGATCGGTCGAGTAACCAAAGATTCTACCTCCTCCGGTGCCAATCCTGGCGCATCCGCTTGAATTTCTACCTGTGGCGGCGCAAAACTAGGAAACACATCCAGGGGCATTTGTCCCAATACTCGCCACCCCCAGAGGCTAATTAACAGCGATGCGATAACAATTAACCAACGTTGCGCGATCGACCATTTAACAATCTGATTTAGCATTAATTTGTGGTAAGCTTTTCATGCCTTAGTAATAGATTCGATCGTACCAAATGTTGATGAAATTAAGATGAAATTCCATGCGATCGAGGCGATCGACACAGATATGAGCTAAACTAAGGATAGCTTAGATTACTCCAGCATGTTTCCCCAACAGATAATCGAAGAACTTCTCAGTGTCGCCCACGTTCAAGCTGTCGCAGC
>JAYUGZ010000671.1:0-3624 GCA_043767465.1 Cyanobacteriota bacterium | reverse complement strand
CCGTTCCAATCTGGGCGGAAGCGGAAAATAATCACGCGATCGGTTGCCAAAAACTCCCGCACTTCCGCTACTGTAGTATTGAGAATATCTGTGATATCTAGAGAAGAACGGATGCGCGATTGAATCTGGGCAATCAAACGTTCCCGCTCAACTTGCTGCCGCAGGGCGACTTGCACCTGTTTGCTTTCAGTAATATCTCGACCTTCCGGCAGCAGCAAGACAATTTTACCAGTTTCATCCGCCACTGGTTTGAGAGAAAAATCGATAGTTGCCGTGCGGTTTGCGCCTTTAAATTCCACTTCATAGCGAACAAATTCACCTTTTGCCGATCGAGAAATCGCCTCTTGCAACTGTTCCCGAACTTCCTGAGAACCACTCCACCAATGCCCCTGCCAAAACGGCTTATTTGCCACATCCCGCAGCTTAATTCCCGCGAAATCCAGAGAAGTTTGGTTAGCTTCCAGCAGAGTACCGTCCGGCTTCAACAAACTTACAAATTGGAACGAAGAATCAAAAATTGCCCGAAAGCGCCGTTGAGAATCGCCCAACATTGCCGTCACCTTTTCGCGAGAAGTAATATCGCGGAAGCGCCACACCCTGCCAATAATATTTTGTGCGACTCGAATCGGCTGCGTGTAGCGCTCAAAAGTCCGACCGTCTTTAAATTCGAGAATATCACAACCTTCGGACTCCGCATCACTATAAATCTCTTTGACTCTCTGCAAAAAAGCCCTCGGATCTTTAACTTGCGTGGTGAGAAATGTCAGCCGCACCGTTCTATCCATCGAGTTTCTAACTTCGTCATAAATTCCCCACATTTGGACTAACTTTTCGTTAAAACTAATCAATTCTCCGGCGGTAGTAACGGCTAGAATGCCGTCTGCCGTTGCTTCCAGGGTAGCGTGCAGCAAAGAGCGCGATCGCTCTAATTCTGCGGCGATTAATTTGCGTTCCGTGAGGTCTCGCACTGCTTTCACCTGCACTAAACGACCTTCGTAGACTACGAATTTGCTGCGCACGTCAGCGGGAAAAGCAGTCCCGTCCCGCCGGAGAAAAATCGTTTCGCAGACTGTATCGCTGGCTGCCGAAATCATTTGCGGTGCCTGTTTGTATGATTTCGGCGACAGCAGTTCCAGCAAGCTCATGCCCGCCATTGCCCCAGGTTCGTAACCGAATAGCTCGCCAAAATTGCTGCTGACGCTCAAAATTGTGTCGCGGTCAGCCACGGCAACTGCTTCAAAATAAGCTTCGGATTCGAGCAAGCGCGCTGCTGCTGTGCTGCTGCCATTTTCACCGGAATAGCTGTTGGTAATTAGCTGTTGCATTTGCATATTTGCCGAGTACAAAGCGGCCATTGCTTGCCTGTACATAGCAGTGCGTTTTTCGACTTTTTCGGTGAGGCTATCCCGATATTTTCGCAGTTCTTTTTCGACTCTAATTAAATCGGTAATATCTACTGCAAACACGATCACGCCAACGACTTGACCTGTTTCGTCGCGGTAAGGTATTTTATCTTTCCGCACCCAGCATTTTTGACCGGAGGCAGTTGGCAGCAGTTCGACTTTTCCCAGTTTGGCAACCCCGGAATTGATTACTTCCAAATCTTCTAAATAATATTGTTCTGCTTCATCTGGATAGATTTCATAAAAAGATTTTCCTTCTAATTGATTTGCGGGCAAACCTCTGGATGCAGCGGCGGCTTGATTAATTCGCAGCAGGCGGCTTTCGGTATCTTTGTACCAAATCATCGCCGGCACGGAATCAAAAATAATTTGCTGTTCTTGATGTTGTCGGCGTATTTCTGCTTCTGCTTGTCTTCTTTTGATTATTTCTTGTTGCAGTTTTTGGTTAGCTTTTTTGAGTTCGGCAGTGCGTCTTTCTACTCTTTCTTCTAGTTGGTCGTAGTATTGGCTCAGCAAGTTTTGCTGCTGTTCGCGCCGCATTGTTTCTGATTTTAAGCTTTCGCTATCTGACAAACTTGACGATACAAAATCTGCTAATATTTCGGTTAATTCGTGTTCTTCTTCCGTCCACTCACTGCCAGAACCCGGGCGTTCGACGCTGACTATTCCCAACCTTTGACCGGCCAGCATAATCGGTACGTTTAACAGGGAAGTCGTGCGACCGGCAAAATAAAGACTGGCAAGTTCTCGCGTTCTTGGGTCATTTTCTGCGGCCACCGTTGCGATGACACTTGCGGATTTTAAGGCTTGAAAATACAGCGGACAGTCGGCTGCTGTGATGATTATTTGTACTGAATGGACTTTGGTATTTTTTTCGTAAAGGTCGATGCAGTGAAGCTGGGTTTTGTCTTCGCCGTATAGCCAAATGCTGGCTCGATCGCATCTGACAACACTGACAGCAGTTTCTGTGACTTCGCGGATGAATTCTTCTATATTGTGGCGTTCTTTAAGTTGACTTTGGGCTAATTTTGCGATCGCCAAAGTTGGACTGCGCCAATTTTCTTTCTGCTTGGGCGGCGCTGCTACCAAGGAATCGGCCTTAATTTCTTCGCAAACTAAAAGTACAGCCGGCTTTTGGAAATTGGCAATTGACCCATCGCTATTTTCCTCTATTTTCCAGTCTACCATAGCCCAGGCGCGCGCGGTTGCTTTTACCCAGATCGCCCTGCCGCCTTTGCAAGTCAAGTGACCTTCCCAACAAGCAAATTGTGCAGTTTGCGTACCATTTTTGGGGTGTGTCAATTCGGCAAATTCTGCCTGCATTTTCCCTTGATCTTGGCAGTAAAATATGTTAAAAATTGAATGACAGATTAATTCCTGCGACCTGTAAGCGAGGCGGGACTCGCCGAATTTATTTAGCGAAAAAACTCTTCCCAAAGCGTCTACAACGAAGTAAATGCCCGGAAAATTGTCATAGAGAGTTCGATACCAATCCTGTTCGACTTGTGGGCTGCACGAAAGTTTTGATGCCGCGAGTTCGCGGCCCGTGCCTGTCAAGCGAGAATTGTTTGTTTCTGGGTTGCTTGAATTACTTTTTTTAGCAAACACTTTTAGCTTAACTCGACTGTAATTAATTTTACTTTCGGGAATTTAACTTTGTTGAAACTACATTAAACTGTTGTTTGAAAAAGTTACCAGGTGTAACAAATTGACAACTTGTCCAGTGCGCTGATTTTTACTTGCCAATGCAACCCCTTTGTTTGTAGTTAGTAGATTGTGTGCCAGTAATATTTCTCGCTAGTTGCGGTGGCCGCAGGTTGAGCTGCAATTACCGCGCACTTTGAGGATTCTCGACCGTGGAAAAACGGGCAATCAAAGGTTTTAATAATCTATGATAACACTTCAATATCTAGTGTTGGGAACGATCTACTTGAGTTTCGGTTTGGGATATTTGCCAGGGCTGCGGATGAACCGGGCGGCGATAGCTATTGTTGGGTCAGCTTTTGCGGTGGCTTTGGGGAGTAGGAGACTTGAAAAGTGCTTGGCAGGCGATCGACCCTGGTACGATCGTTTTTTGGCTAGGAAAGATGGTGGTTAATTCGGCGTTGATAGCATCCGGTTTTTTTCAACTAGCAAAGCGAGTGTTTAACTCGTTTCACTGCCAAAAAGTTTATTTGTGACAGCAGGACTTTTAGTAGCTTTTTTAGCCGGAGCACCTTTA
>JAYUGZ010000670.1:0-1368 GCA_043767465.1 Cyanobacteriota bacterium | reverse complement strand
TTTAGCTTTGAGGCAGGGGTTTCAACCCTTGCCGGACTATTGGTTATACCTTAAGTCATTGCCGTGTCCGAATTTGCTTGATTTTGAGATAAATCGATCGCACTCGCTACAAAATCATCTTCCAAATATGACTTTTATGAACTAAATTAATGAATTTTATGAATTGACGTTCAAATAAATTAGTTGAATACTTATCTTAGTTAACAACTCTTCTGTACATCTTAGATTAAAGCAGGTTAAAAACATGACTAAATTAGCACCTTGGTTTCGCAAACTTTTACCCCTAACAGTATCCTTAGCAACAACGATCGCAGTA
The DNA here is from genome assembly GCA_043767465.1 of Cyanobacteriota bacterium. Classification (GTDB taxonomy): domain Bacteria; phylum Cyanobacteriota; class Cyanobacteriia; order Cyanobacteriales; family Microcoleaceae; genus Microcoleus. Next base: position 1,052 of record JAYUGZ010000670.1, on the reverse strand, counting down.
GCAACCACTTTTGCCTCACCAACTTCAGCCCAAGTCAAATCGCCACCTCCGCAACCCCAAGAAGTCCAACCAGCGCCAGAACAAGGTTTCAGCATCCCGATTTGGATTTATCCCGTAGGCGCAATGTTCCTGGTTTTGATATTTATCCCCAAAATTGGTTGGACTTTGGGCTTAATTGCGATCGGCGAACGAGAAGTCGGAATTGTAGTCAAGAAATTCTCCAGCAAAAATTTGCCATCCAGTAGATTAATTGCACTCGATGGCGAAGGAGGTTTGCAAGCAGATACCTTGCCTCCCGGCTGGCATTTTGGTTATTTTCCCTGGCAATATAGCGTTCGCAAAGAACCTGTTGTTGTAGTTCCTCAAGATGAAATTGGTTTGATTATTGCCAATGATGGAGCCACCATTCCTGCCGATCGCATTTTAGGCAAAGTCGTCGATTGCGACAATTACCAAAATGCCCGCAAATTCCTCACCGACGGTGGCGAAAAAGGACGGCAACTAGCAATTATCACAACTGGTACTTATCGGATTAATACGGCTGTATTTGAGGTGATTACTTCAGCTAATGCCTATGACAAGGGTATGGACCCGTCGGAACTTCAACTATACAAACTTGCTCCCGATCGGGTGGGAATTGCCAACGTGCTAGACGGAGTTCCGATTGATGAAGGTGAAATCGCTGGGCCGATAATTCCCGGTCACGACAACTTCCAAAAAGCGCAATCCTTCATCAAAGGTGGCGGGCGCAGGGGCTTGCAAGAACAGGTGATTTTATCTGGTTCTTGGAACCTCAATCCCTGGTTTGTGCAAGTTGAACAGGTAGAAATGACGGAAGTGCCGATCGGCTATGTCGGTGTCGTAATTTCCTATGTAGGAAAATCGCACCAAGATGTAAGCGGTGGGGCTTTTACCCACGGCAATCTTGTCAACAAAGGTGATAAAGGTGTGTGGGTAGAACCGCTTTATCCGGGCAAACATCCGATCAATACAAAAGTGATGAAAGTTGAACTTGTTCCCACTACAGACGTAGTTTTAAACTTCACAACGCG
>JAYUGZ010000669.1:0-1369 GCA_043767465.1 Cyanobacteriota bacterium | reverse complement strand
TACGATGACAACGGCCACGGTACTCACGTCGCAGGTACTGTCGCCCAATCAACTAACAACAACTACGGCGTCGCAGGCATCGCTTACGAAGCAGCTTTAATGCCGCTCAAAGTATTAAGCGGCAGCGGCGGCGGTACAGTTTCCGACATCGCCGAAGCAATTAAATTTGCAGCAGACAACGGCGCAGATGTGATCAACATGAGTTTAGGCGGCGGTGGCGAAAGTCAATTAATGGCAGAGGCGATCGACTACGCCCACTCTAAAGGCGTTGTCATCATCGCAGCCGCCGGCAACTCCGGCGACAGTTCCGCATCCTATCCCGCCCGCTATCCCCACGTCATCGGCGTTTCCGCCCTCGGCCCCAACGAAGAAAAAGCCGATTATTCTAATTTCGGCGCCGGGGTTGACATTTCTGCCCCCGGTGGTTCTGAACTAGGTAAAATTCTGCAAAGTACGATCGACCCAGAAACAGGAACCGAAGTCTTTGAAGGCTACCAAGGCACCAGCATGGCTGCTCCCCACGTCGCCGGCGTTGCAGCCCTGATCAAGGCTTCCGGTATCACAGAACCAGACGAAATTCGTAGCGTACTCTTGCAGTCCGCGCGAATGGTCACCGAAGATCCGTTAAACCATTTTGGTTCCGGACACCTAGACGCAGGCGCAGCAGTTCAGCTAGCCCAGCGCGGACAAATCAACTTCCGCGACTTCTTCCGCTGGTTGCGCGACAACGGCTATCTCAGCCCCCGCTTCTGGATTGACGGCGGTGCAGTCGCCCTGTTGCCGAAAATTGGCATGGTGCTCGGTTCTTACCTGCTGGCTTTCATTTTGCGGAATTATTTTCCGTTCCAGTGGACTTGGGGCTTTTCCGGCGGCTTGATGGCTGGAAGTTCTGGATTCTTTTTCCTGCGGAACTTGTTTGTCTTTGACTTGCCACAATGGCCGATGAGAATCATGGGTAGTTCTATCCCCGAACTCGGCGGTGCAATTAACGGTAGCAGTATGCTGAATCCCTTGTTTGCTAGTGTTTTGATTCCTGGGATTTTGATTGTTTTGCTGTTGGGACATCAACAGTGGAAGTGGATTGCGATCGCAATGTCGATCGGCTTTGCTAGCAGTTTAGCTGTGAATGCTTTTGTGTCTCCCGCAGTTTGGGGACTGGGAACTGGTTTGGTAGCACAAACATTCTTGATTGTCAATGCTTTGTTGTGTTTTGGATTGGCACGTTTAGCAATTAAAACAGAGGTTCAATCTGCATGAGTATTACAGTCAAAGGCGAAATTGAACGCAAAGGATTAGGCCCGGGCACTTGGGCTTTAGTCGGCGAAGATGGGGAAACTTACGAACTTAAGGATGCTCCTTCTGAGTTGAA
>JAYUGZ010000668.1:0-8978 GCA_043767465.1 Cyanobacteriota bacterium | reverse complement strand
AAAGAAGCAGAAGTTCTAGAAAAGCTCGGTCAACACGACCAAATTCCTCAGCTATTTGCTTATTTTGAAGAAAATGAAGAATTTTTCTTAGTTGAATCGTTTATTGCCGGTCACTCGCTATCAACTGAGATTGTACCGGGGAAACCGGTAACTGAAGAAAAAATCATTCCTTTGCTGAAGGAACTGTTAGAAATTTTAGTGTTTGTACACGGACAGGGAGTAATTCACCGAGATATTAAACCAGCTAATTTAATCCGGCGCTATGCTGACAACAAGTTAGTTTTGATCGACTTTGGCTCGGTGAAAGAGATTCACATCGCTCAAAGACAAGCGCCGGTAACTGTGCGGATTGGTACGTTGGAATATATGCCGATCGAGCAATTTCAATATAACCCGCAACTCAACAGCGATATTTACGCTCTGGGAATGATTGGCATCCAAGCGATGACGGGTTTGCCGGCTTACGATTTGCCGAAACTGCGCGATTTGAAAAATTCTAATCGAGGCGAAATTGTTTGGCGGCATTTAACTACCTGCTCCCAAGCGCTGGCCGATGTTTTGGACAATATGGTGCGCTACGATTTTCGGGAGCGCTACCAGTCGGCGGCGGAAGCTTTGGCAGATTTGCGGAAAATTGGCGATCGATCGCGCGCGCGGATTCCCAAACTCACAATCTATCGCGAAGAAGTCGATCGGCGCAGCAGCAGTCGCGGTGACATTACAGTCGTCGGTCGGAGAATATTGGAAGAATTGCGCGTCAGTTTGGAATTGATCCCAGAAGAAGCAGACGCGATCGAAGATGAGGTATTGAATCCTTACCGCAAATACAGGGAAAAAGGCGAACGCTACGAACAATCGCTGCAAGAAGCAATGCAGCAAGAATATCCCTTTTCTCTGGAAACTCGCGAGGAATTAAAACGCTTGCAGCAAGTTTTAGGGCTTACCGACGAAGATGCCACCAGAATCGAAGAATTAGTCGTTCCTAAATCTTTATTCGGTAAATTGTACAAGGCGATCGCCACAGTTTTGGAGGGACACCGCAACCCCAATCCGTTACCAGCCAGCAGCGCTATTGCACTCGGGGTGCAGGCAACTCCGGCGGCATCTCCAGAGGTACATTTGAACGGAAAAGCCGATTTGTCGTTAGCGCAGCCCGCCCCTACGGGGGCTACGCCAACGGAGAGGATCGCCAGCGCCAGCACCAGCGCCAGCACCGCACCAATTGTCCCCAAAGAACCTCGCAAATTCAATCCTTATCTCGCCGGAGCAACCATTGCAGCCCTCTTAACTGCGATCGGCGGCATTTACGGATATCTCAAATGGCAAGAATGGCAGCAGCGAGTGCAGCAAGAAGCCCAACAATTGAATCAAATCGATGCACTTTATAAAGAAAGCAATTATGAAGGCTGCATCAGCCAAATCCCCACAATTGCCAACACTTCCACCAGCTATTCCTCCGCTCAAAACTTACAGCAACAGTGCCAAACCGGTCTGCGCTGGAAAAACGCCAAAGTCAAAAACTTCGCTCAGCATTCAGATGCCGTCGGAGCTGTTGCGTTCAGTCCAGACGGCTTAATGTTAGCCAGCGGTTCCAAAGACAAAACCATCCAAATTTGGGATTTAGCCACAGGCAAATCGATCCGCACTTTCCCCGGAGATTCCTCCACCATTTGGTCGGTTGCTTTCGACGCAAAGGGTACGAAACTTGCGACAGGAACAGGTTTTTGGAGAGTCATGTTGTGGGATTTGAAAACAGGGCAAGCAACTCGCACTCTCGACCACACTGCTTCTGTTTGGTCTGTCGCTATCAGCCCCGACGGACAGCTTGTTGCTAGCGCCAGCGGAGACAAAACCACCAAAATTTCAGATGCGACAACTGGCAATTTGATTCAGAATTTGCCAGACCATACAGATTTTGTTTATTCTGTTGCTTTCACTCCCGATGGCAAAAGTTTGGTTAGCGGTTCTAAGGATAAAAAAATTACAATTGTTGATGTAGCAACGGGGAGGTTGCTCAAAACTCTGGAGGGACACGGCGACCAGGTGAGGTCGGTTGCTGTGAGCCCGGACGGCAAGACAATTGTCAGCGGTTCCTACGATGAAAGTATTAAAATCTGGAATCTCGAAACAGGAGATTTAATTCGCTCAATTAAGGGACATTCAGACGATGTTGTCTCCGTTGCTATCAGCCCGGACGGGAATTTTATTGCTAGCGGAAGCAAGGATAAAACTATTAAAGTTTGGGACTTTGCTACCGGAGAATTGCTGAATACTTTGACGGGACATACCGATGAGGTTTATGTGGTGACTTTCAGTCCCGACGGCAAAACTATTGCTAGTGGTTCTAAAGACAATACTATTAAGTTGTGGCTCAGGTAATCTGAAGGAAGAGGGAAGAAGGAAGAAGGAAGAAGGAAGAAGGAAGAGGAGATCATCTCATTCTACTCGTTACCAGGCTCCCGCCTTGTAACGCAGATCCGGAGGCTCTGCCTCCATTTTTTCAAGCGAGGCAGAGCAAGAGTGATCTCAGTTCCCAGGCTGGAGCCTGGGAACCAGTTAAAATCACGGCGACGCACCCTACGAATACTTATCGTCGGTTATTTAATTGCAGTAATTAAGCTCATTTTCTAAGGATTTGGGAAAGTGCCAAGCAGGTGTTTCTAATTCCTCCTCAGTAAGATAATTTTCAGTAGAATCCTCTCGGGTTTGAAAAAAGTAGTAGAGATTAGCCACAGTTAAATCTGATATTTCTTGCCAATTCGAGGCAGCTAAAGCTTGATAGCCAGTGGCGATCGCCCGCTGACATACATAAAACTCGTATCCCCCGCGCAGTTCCGGCGACACAGCGAAGGCTAGCTGGTCGCGCAAGGACAGAAAGTGAGACTTTTGCTTTAAATTTTCATAAAGTGAAGGTTCCGCAGCTAATACCGCGAATGTCGTGTGCAGGCTGGTTTTTAAATTATCGCCGCTGAGTTTATCTAAACTAGCTAACTGGTGCTGCTCTTTGGGAGACAAAGTTTGCATCCAATCTACCTCATTTTGCCAAAATTCTATTACACTTAGATCGTGACCGAGAATCCTGGTAACTTCTGGGAATAAAAAATCTAGTTCTGATTGCGATTGACATCCTTTAATAACAGTTAAAAGATCTTGACGAATTTTTGATTGAAGTTCGATCAGCCGCGAACTGACTGTATCGTAGGCCCGCTGCAACTGAAACGTGACGCCGATCGCCAGCTCGATCGCCCAAACACATTCCATTTGCCGGATCTGTCCGGCAGAACACAGTCCCTCCAACAAACCCGGATTATCATAAATTTTCAAAGCCTCAAACAGCATATCCCGTCCGCTATTAATTTCGGAATTCCGAAGTTTGATCTCGGGTAATGTTAGGGCTGACTGGCAGCGTTTGATAGCTTTAGAAAAAATATCGTAACCGTTAACCAATTTCTGACGGTGCATTTCAAAATTAGAGTCGTGAGCCACCTTGAAAATCTGCTGGATCACGTCTACTCCCCGATCTTTGAGGATGTGTCGGAGATCGATAAATCCGTCTTTAATTTTTAGCTTCTGGTGCTTTGCTTCTTCTCTCATTTTTAATACTTGGTCGAAGTTTACTGCTGACAAAACTGTGCTCGATACAGCGCCAATACCAATGACAGCAGTAGTCGCTTGCATCACAGCCAAATTAATTTTCAGACAGTTAAGCATTCTGTATATTTTTTGAAACCCCTGATGAGTTTGAGCAACCTGCAACGGCGCCACTGTCACGTACACGGGAGCTACGAGCGGCTGTACGGGCCCGCCTCCGGCTAACTGCGCGAGCAATCCTAGAACTCCGCGATCGGATTTAGTTGCAGTTGTTGAGGCATAAAAGATTTTTGCGAGCTCCACAAACTCCCCTGTCACCGGATCTCTAGCAGCAGGGAGCAATTTTCCTGTTTTGGTGGCAGGCTGTACGAGGTTGCCAGTATTGAGTCGATCCTGAGTTGCAGGGGTGAAGAGATAATCCATGTTGTGACACCAGTTTAAAACAAGAATGCAACTGTAGGCTCGCGCTCCAAACCATGATAGTCATCAGTCATTCCCATTCCCAACTCTAAAATCTAAAATCTAAAATCTAAAATGGTATGACTCAGTTTGCATTCAAAAAGCAGATGTTCTGTATTGTATGCTATTTAGGGAAAGGAGGCATCAAAGGAAATGAATGAGTATCTCAAGGTATTTCAGGCTATTACGCAGTTTAGCGATCGATTACTCGCAGACGAATATCAATCCGTGGAGATTAAACAGTCAGCTACCCACCTCAGCTTAGATGTGGAACCTTGTATTGAGGAAATTAAGCAGTCTGCCCTCAGACTCAAGGAGTTACTTCAGGTATGTTTCAAAGATGTATCTCAGGCTGAGGATGTCTGGAATAGCAAGCCGAGAATTGCTTCTTCATCTGCTGTTGAAGTCTGGGAGCAAATTGGCGAACTAAGCGGCTGCGATGTAAGAATTCGCAGTTTAGGAAAACAGGGCAAATACGATACTGTTGTTAAAGTTCGCAAATCGTGGAGCGACAAGGCTACAAAGTTAAAAAATCAGTGGTTTTTGTGGGACAAACACCAGGAAGTATTTAAAAGAGATACTATCGGTTTTTTTGAAAAAGATAATTTGCACAAAGAGTTGCGGAATGAAGTTGACTACCAGGCAGAGCGAGTGATTTTGATTGTGGAAAATGAACTGAATTTAATTTTCAAAGAATTACAATCAATTGATATAGAAAAAGTTGAAATTTGTATCGAATGCTTCGACCCCAAGAGTCAATCGAGATTTAGAGAGCGACTGCAATCAATAGGTGGCGAGATTGTGTCGAAGTTTACGGAACCTCTAAAATATTTGCCGGAGTCATACGTCAAGACTTTTAAAGAAACCCTGAAAGCTCCTGTAGAAACTCTGGTTCATAAAAGCAAAATGGGAATCAGTTTGATCGATTTTGAAGAGTCTTGTAAAGTGATTGGGTCAATCCTGGATAATTTGATTTTAGAAATTTTTGAAGACCGGATCAAACTGGCAATTCAAACAGTTGAAAAAGCGATGATGTTCTACAATAAATTTTTAGAGAAGCAGGCGCGGTACCAGCAAGAGACACCGCAACAGCGAGCGGCGGAAAAAGATTGGATGGAATACCAGCGGCAGCAACTCAGGGAAGTTGAGCAGTATATTGAATCAGTTATTGGTTATTAGTTATAGGTTATTGGTTATTGGTTATTGGTTATTGGTTATTAGACAACTAACAACTAACAACCAACAACTAACAACTAACAAATAACCATTGACTAATAACAACAATTAACAGTCAACTAATTATTGATATTGACCGCTGAGTTCGTAAACGATCGCGCCCAAAGACGCCAAACTAGCTAAAATCAGCATTCCAGCGGGCATAAACTTGCGAGTTTTGACCAGCCGTAAAATAAAAACTACTACTAAAACAGCGGAGATGGCTGCGGCTAATGTCAAACCCCAACTTTGTCCCATAAGTTGTGCGGAGCCTGCAAAAATCAGCAGCGAACCGCTAATCAGCCCAGAAATGAGCGAGGCTTGGCTTTTGGCCTTGATATAACCCATGATGCCGCCAACCAGTGTTAAAATGCCGTAGCCGATCGCCGCTGCTGTACCTAAACTCATTTCTAATCCTCAAAATTTCACTCTTTGCATCTAAATTTATACAGCGAGACCTGCAATTGCAGTCACAAATTGTTAGAAAATTTATTAAACCCAGTCCAGATATCTAACTGTTATACAATTGCCATTATGTCAGCCCTAACTTCTGGTGCGATCGCCCAAATCCGTTACCTCCAGCGCCTCGCAGCATCCCTGCTGCTATATCAATCGGTGCTGAAGAGCCCCGCAGGTCAAGCTTTTGTTGATTTGCTGCAAGCCCTCCACCACAGCGAAGCCAGCGGTTTCGACTGTCAGGTAGCTTACGGGAACTGGTTCAAAGTTCAGGCTGCTCAAAATCTGAACTGGAAAGATGCTCTAATTTGGGAAATTCTCAAAGACGAAAACCCGTTTTCTCGCCGAGCTCAGGAAACAGATTTTGCGAGTTTGTCCCCGGCTTTGGTGGAAGCCGCGCGACACGATTTACAAGTGCTGCAAAATATTTACGAATGCAGCAGCGAACAGTTGAGCAAATGGGTGCGGGTAGCCGGTCAACTAGACGCAGTACCTCCGATTTGGCAGTCAGAAACTGTAGCAAACAAAGGCGATTTGCCGCTGCACGAGAAACTAGAAAAATGGTCGGGCGCTGCGGAATCTTTGGCAGTTTATTACCGACAGTTTGGCACTGGTTTGTTTGCGGAATATCGCGCTTTTGCGTGGCGTTCCGGGCAGTTGGCGAGTATTCCGCATCCCGATCGCATAAATTTGCAAGAATTGGTTTGCTGCGATTGGCAGCGGGATGCTTTGGTAAAAAATACAGAGTTTTTGCTGGCTGGTTATCCGGCTTTGCACGTCCTGCTGTACGGGAGCCGCGGTTCGGGCAAGTCTTCTTTGGTCAAGTCGCTGTTAAATGAATTTAGCGATCGCCATTTGCGCTTGATTGAAGTATCTAAATCCGACTTGCAAGATTTGCCACTAATTGTCGAGAAGTTGCGGGGAGTTCCTCAAAAGTTTATTATTTTTGTAGACGACCTTTCCTTTGAGGAAGATGATGATGCTTTTAAATCCTTGAAAGTGGTTTTAGAAGGAAATGTCACCGCAAGGCCTCAAAATGTAGTTGTTTATGCCACATCTAACAGGCGGCATTTAATTCGAGAGTTTTTTGACGACAGGCCTCGCCCCAGCGAGGGAGATGAAATTCACGCTTGGGATACTGTGCAGGAAAAACTTTCATTTAGCGATCGCTTTGGCTTGACTTTAACTTTTGAACCGGCCGATCAAAACACTTATTTAACAATTGTCCGACATCTGGCAGAACGAGCTTGCATCAAACTCGCTGCTGAGGATTTGGAGCATCGGGCTAAAGAGTGGGCTACTCGTCGCAATGGGCGATCGGGAAGGACTGCGCGGCAGTTTGTGGATTTCCTGAAAGCAGATTTAGCTCTGTTTGACAAGTAGATCGCCTGCGCTAGGAGTGCGGGTTTTACCCGAGATATGGGAAGGCAATTCAGGCTCTGAATAAACCCGCCTTCCCAACTCCCCACGGCGCCAGAAAAATTCTTAATTTTTTCATAATTTTATTAATCAGAAATAACTAACAAGATTTGATATAATCGTCTAAATCCCAAAAAACTTCCAAAGCCAGAACCCTCGGGACTCCATAAATCAACCACTAAATAATGAGGAAAATATCATGGGTTTATTTGATAAAGTCTCGCAGACTCGCCAACAAACGGACGTAACGTTAGGGCCAGCCGAATCATTTGCGGCGATCGCGCTAATTGCCGTAGCAGCCGACGGTTACATCAATGACAGCGAAAGTAAAGCGATCAGCATGACGCTATCTCGGATGCAATTGTTCCGCAGCTATCCAGATGACGTGATGAGAAAAATGCTCGATCGGCTGCTGATGATTTTGCAACGGCAAGGAGCTGAGGTACTGTTTAATGCGGCTTTGGTAACACTTCCCGACGAACTTAAAGAAACAGTTTTTGCTGTGACAACTGATATCGCTTTAGCAGATGGCGAGGTTTCAGAAGAAGAAGAACAACTTTTGAACGATCTTTACGGTGCATTGGAGCTTTCCGAAGAAGTTGCCCTCAAGATTATAGACGTGATGTTGATTAAAAACAAAGGTTAAAAAATCAGCCCGAGGGAAAGAGTTATGAGTTTTGAATGGAATCAAAACAATATTTTTAGCTCAAAACTCATAACATTCCTAGAGACATTGCGACACTCAGACAAAAACAAAAACCCGGTTTCTGCGTCCAAGACTGTCAAAACTCAAAACGGCTTTAAATGTCTTTTACTTACACCCGCACTGTGCGCTTTCAAGATACCGATGCTGCTGGAGTCGTTTACTTTGCTAACGTTTTGGCGATGTGTCACGAAGCTTACGAGGCATCTCTAGCAGCGTCGGGAATCAACCTCAAAGCATTTTTGAGTAATCCCGAGGTTGCCTTTCCCATAATTCATGCTAGTGTAGATTTCTATCGTCCCATGTTTGCGGGCGATCGGCTGATGATTCAGTTAACGCCTAAACAAATTGATGGCGATGAATTTGAAATCGCCTATCAAGTATTTTCTGGGGAAGTTGTAGGAAAAAGTGCGGCTAAAGCTCTTACCAAGCACGTCTGCATCGATGCAGTTAGCAGAACTAGAAAACAGCTATCTGAAGAATTGATGCAATGGCTGAGGCAATTTTAGACTTGAGATTTCCGATTGCTTCTAGCTTTTAAGAATAACAGAGGATGACAGTCAAATGTCTGTTGAGTTGATGATTTGTTCTGACTTTTTGATATTATGCCAAATCGCAATTATGCCATAGTCGGTACAGGAGCTTTAGGTGGATTCTACGGTGCTAGACTGCAAAAAGCTGGTTTAGAAGTCAATTTTTTGCTTCGCAGTGATTACGATCGCGTCAAAAAACATGGCTTAATTGTCGAGTCTCCCGAAGGCGACTTCACCCTCCCGCAAGTCCGCGCCTACCACGACGCGCGTAAAATGCCTCAATGCGACGTAGTAATTGTAGCGCTGAAAACAACTCAAAATCACTTATTGCCCAAAATTTTGCCTCCTTTATTAAAAGATAACGGCACGGTTTTAGTATTGCAAAACGGATTGGATAGCGAACCGGAAGTAGCTCAAATTGTCGGTGCAGAACGAGTGGTTGGCGGGCTGTGTTTTCTCTGTTCTTATAAAGTTAGTCCTGGTCACATCTGCCACTTAGATTATGGTGAGATCACGCTGGGCGAATATGCCCAAGACTACAAGTTCATCGGTATCACTGATAGATTGCACCAAATTGCTAGGGATTTTCAACGCGCTAAAAT
>JAYUGZ010000667.1:0-8982 GCA_043767465.1 Cyanobacteriota bacterium | reverse complement strand
CAGGACTCATACACTGCGTACTAAAAACCCGGTTTCTAATCAGAATTCACTCTTTAAGTCAGACAATTTGTGGCAGAAACCGGGTTTTTTGCCGATCGTCCTAGTTTTAGTTTTATACTGGCTATTTTAATTTTATACGGGAGATATGGTGGGAGCAAGAGAGCGCATAGAACAAGATATGGCAGGACTCAATGAGGCTTTAACAGCCTTGAATTTGGAGTTTCGCAGTACCTACGAGAGCTATTTAACTGCCTTGGGACAAGCGGTGCGGCAGCAGTTAATTTTGGCGTGCTATCACCTGTGCACTCAAGCGGTGCCGGAGTCGTTTCTCAAGTTGTCCTTTGACGGGCGACAAAAAATGCAGCAGTCTGTCAGGGGTTTGGCTGCCGCGTCTCAAGAAAAATTGCGATCGCTCGCCACCCAATCACAGGAAAAAGAAGAAATAGAAGAAGAAATAGATGAAGAAATAGAAGAAGAAATAGATGAAGAAATAGATGAAGAAATAGATGAAGAAATAGATGAAGAAATAGATGAAGAAATAGAATTTTCCGCCAGAAACTATCAATTTCCCACCACAAATTACCAGTTGCCAATTGCTAATCCCCCGGAAAGTTTGGCGCGCTGGCAAAATAATATTGAAAAGTCGATCGCCCAGATCGTCAAGCTGCTGTCTCGCGACACCAACCGCTTGCTGCAACAGTCTGGAATCTTGCCAAGTCAATTACCAGAACCGGTTCTAGAAGCAGCTTCTCAAGCAGAATTGTCCGGCGACAGCGTGGCTGGGCCCCCTAACTTATTAAATTTAATCATTGAAACCGATAACTCCTCGGCACCGCCAAACTTAGGAGAAACACCGAATTCTACAGCGCTGCGGATTACAGCGATTAAACTGCGGCTGTCGGAAATAGAGTTTGCCGATGCGGGAACCTCGGCTTGGCGCCAGCAAATTCGCAACCTCTCTGTACGCTTGAACTCCCTTGGTCGCGATTACCAGAAAAAGCAGCGGGAAATAGCTGTGGTGGAGGCTGAGTCAGCTTGGCGATCGAGTTGGTTTGAAGATTGATTGAAGGAAGAAGGAAGAAGGAAGAAGGAAGAAGGAAGACGAAAGAGGAAAAAGGAAAGTTCGGTAAGGAGGAAAGTACGGGATTTAACGGATTTGACGGATTTAACGGCTGCAAGTTGAGGGGAAAACGCAAAAATTTTACGGTATTGAGAAACTGGGTTGATTAGAGAAACTGGGTTTCTCAGTTCTCGGTGCTATACTTTTTTTGGTAGGAGCTCTTTTAAAAAAAAGTTATGGCAACCGCCAAGACTGTAACAACGTTCTTAATTGCTGAAACATAAGCTTTTACTCTTTCTTCCTTCTTCCCTCTTCCTTCTTCCTTCTTCCTTCTTCCTTCTTTTATAAATTGATATGACTATCGATCGACCAGAATGGCAGCGATTACAAAAAGCTCTTTCAGTAGAAGCCGATCGCGGATTTAACGACCTTCAGGGCAGTCAATACCGCTTCAGCGAGTTTCTGGGCCTCAGTTTGAGACAGTTGGCAGGTGCTGTGGCGGCTGCTTCGCGCGATCGCGCCAGACAACTAGCCGCTGAATTTGACATCTACCCTCAGAAGGATCTCGAACAGCGCCAGCATTTGCTCTTGATTACAGTCAGTTTCCTCAGACAAATGGAGCAAGTTTGGGAAGAACCAGCCCAGCGCCCGATCGAACAAAACACTGCCGATTCAAGCGTCCCAGCAGTTTCTGTTCCCCGAACGGCACCCCTGAATACAGCAACCGCAGCAGCCAGCTTGACTCTCGACCAACCGTTAACGCGCGTGACCGGCATCGGGCCAGCCAACGGCAACCGCTTGCTAAAACTCGGTTTAGACACCGTATACGACCTGCTTTACTACTATCCCCGCAACCACATCGACTATGCAAAGCAAGTACAAATTCGCGAACTTGTAGCTGGGGAAACTGTCACTTTAATCGCCGAAGTCAAGCGCTGCAATTGCTTTTCTAGCCCAAAGAATAAGAAATTAACAATATTAGAAGTAATTTTAAAAGACCGCACTGGAGAAATAAAAATTAGTCGCTTTTTTGCCGGGCCTCGCTACAGCAATCGCGGCTGGCAAGAATTCAAAAAACGAGAGTATTGTACTGGTGCAGTGCTTGCTGCTTCGGGGTTGGTGAAGCAGGGTAAATATGGGATTACTTTAGACAATCCTGAGTTAGAAGTCTTAGATGACTCCGGCGGTGCGATCGAATCTATGAAAGTCGGCCGCCTGATACCAGTGTATCCGCTGACGGAAGGTGTGGATGCGGGTTCCGTGAGGCGATCGATCTTGGCTGCAATGCCGGCGGCGAAAATGTTGCCAGAATCGCTTCCTGACGATTTACGCGAGCGTTACGGTTTAATGGGTTTAGCCGATGCAGTGACAAATATTCACTTCCCGCTCGATCGTGATTGTCTATCCGCCGCCCGTCGCCGCTTAGTTTTTGACGAATTTTTCTACCTACAATTAGGGCTGTTAAAGCGCCGCCAAACCCAAAGAAAAGCTCAAGCTAGCGCCGTCATCCTTCCTAGCGGCAAATTGATCGAACATTTTTATGAAATATTGCCTTTTGCGATGACGAATGCTCAAGAAAGAGTAATTAACGACATCCTCAACGATTTAGCTTCGCCGCAACCGATGAACAGATTAGTGCAAGGCGATGTCGGTGCGGGCAAAACTGTAGTCGCCGTAGTCGCAATGCTAGCAGCAATTCAATCCGGCTATCAAGCCGCTTTAATGGCGCCGACAGAAGTTTTAGCAGAACAACATTACCGCAAATTGGTAGGTTGGTTTAATTTGATGCACTTGTCCGTCGAACTGTTGACTGGTTCAACAAAGGTAGCAAAACGCCGCGAAATTCACAGCCAGTTAGAAACCGGACAATTGCCAGTTTTAGTGGGAACTCACGCGCTGATTCAAGATACGGTGAATTTTCATAAATTGGGTTTGGCAGTAATTGACGAACAGCACAGATTCGGCGTGCAGCAGCGCGCTAAATTGCAGCAAAAAGGTGAATCTCCCCACGTTTTGACGATGACGGCAACTCCCATTCCTCGGACGCTGGCACTGACGCTGCACGGCGATTTAGACGTGAGTCAAATTGATGAACTTCCCCCCGGTAGGCAGGCGATTCAAACGACTGTTCTGTCTGCCAAAGAACGCAGCCAAGCTTACGATTTGATTCGCCGGGAAGTGGCGAGCGGGCATCAGGTTTATGTGGTGCTGCCTCTGGTGGAGGAGTCGGAAAAGTTGGATGTGCGATCGGCAATTGAGGAAAAAGAGAAACTTGAAAAAAGTATATTTCCTGAATTTAAGGTGGGTTTGCTCCACGGCAGGATGAGCAGTGCTGACAAAGATGAGGCAATTACTAAGTTTCGGGACAAAGAAACTGATATTTTAGTATCTACGACTGTGGTGGAAGTGGGAGTAGACGTGCCGAATGCAACGGTAATGATGATTGAAAATTCGGAGCGTTTTGGACTGTCGCAATTGCACCAGTTACGGGGGCGAGTTGGTCGGGGAAAAAGCCGTTCTTATTGTTTGTTGATGCCTGGTTCCAAGACTGCGGAAGCTATGCAGAGAATGAAGGTTTTAGAACAATCTCAAGATGGCTTTTTCATTGCGGAAATGGACATGAGATTGCGCGGGCCTGGTCAGGTTTTGGGAATGCGGCAGTCGGGTTTGCCAGATTTTGCTTTGGCGAGTTTGGTTGAGGATCAGGAGGTTTTGGAGTTGGCGAGGGCGGCGGCTCAAATGGTAATTGAGAGTGATGAAAGTTTGAATCAGTGGCCGGTGGTTCGGGATGAATTGGATAGGAGATATCGCCGGATGATGAGTGGCTCGATTTTGACTTAGACGTACGGTTGAAACCGCTCGGTCTTCTCTTCTCTTAGACGGCGGTTGAAACCGCTTCTACAAAAACGAAGTCCGCCGGACGCCGACTGAATAAAATAACGTAATTTTAACTGCCCGTTCTTCAACCTGCGGAGGCACGTGAAAGTTTGTGTAGACGCGGTTTCAACCGCCCGGTCTTCTCCGACCAAAGAAACCGGGTTTTTCAGCTTTGTCTGGGTTATTTTTATGAGTTGTAAGGATTCCCGCACTTATTCACCCAAGAATCCTTCGCAGGAATGACGGAGAAGTGTCAAAATTAAGATAGTCCTGCCAAAAACAGGGAAAAGGAAATCCAGCCCGTACTCGCTGGTAAGGTAGCATTAATTCCTCGCTTGTCAAGCTTGCAGTTGGTCGCCGACGGTTCGTCGCATTTAATCTCAACGCTAATTATGAAAGATCTGACTCGTTATCGAAATATTGGCATCTTCGCCCACGTGGATGCTGGCAAGACCACCACAACTGAAAGAATCCTGAAACTGACAGGCAAAATCCACAAAATCGGTGAAGTTCACGAAGGCGCGGCGACGACTGACTTCATGGAACAGGAGCAAGAGCGCGGGATTACGATTCAATCCGCTGCTACTACCTGCTTCTGGAATGAGCATCAGCTCAACATCATCGATACCCCGGGACACGTCGATTTCACGATCGAGGTTTACCGTTCGCTGAAGGTTCTCGATGGTGGCATCGGTGTATTCTGCGGTTCGGGTGGAGTTGAACCGCAATCGGAAACTAACTGGCGCTACGCTAACGATTCTAAAGTTGCTCGTATTGTCTACATCAATAAGCTCGATCGCACGGGTGCAGATTTTTACCGGGTTGTCAAGCAAGTCGATAAAGTCCTCGCAGCTAAACCGATGGTAATGGTTTTGCCGATCGGCATTGAAGAAAAGTTTTGTGGCGCAGTCGATTTGCTGACCCGCAAAGCCTGGATCTGGGATGAGTCCGGCGATCCGCTGAACTACGAAATTACCGATGTTCCAGCCGATATGGTGGATGATGTCGAGAAATACCGCGAACAGTTGATCGAACTTGCCGTCGAGCAGGACGATCACCTGATGGAACAGTACCTCGAAGGAAACGAGCCGAGTATCGAAGACCTGAAGCGGTGCATCCGCAAGGGTACCCGCGACTTGGCATTTTTCCCGACTTACTGCGGCTCGTCGTTTAAGAATAAGTGCGTGCAGTTGGTACTCAATGCAGTCGTTGACTATCTGCCGAACCCAATGGAAGTATTGCCACAGCCAGAGGTTGATCTCGATGGTGAGGAAACAGGCAATTTCGCGATCGTCGATCCAGAGAAGCCTTTGCGCGCCCTCGCATTTAAGATTATGGACGATCGCTTCGGCGCTTTAACCTTCACGCGCTTGTACTCCGGTACGCTATCTAAAGGCGATACCGTACTCAACACGGCCACAGGCAAGACCGAGCGCATCAGCCGTTTGGTAGAAATGCACGCCAATTCCCGCGAAGAAATTGAATCGGCTCAAGCTGGCGACATTATAGCGATTGTGGGCATGAAGAACGTCCGCACCGGACACACCATCTGCGACCCCAAAAATCCCGCAACCCTAGAGCCAATGGTTTTCCCAGAACCAGTCATCTCCATTTCGGTAAGACCGAAAGTCAAAGGAGGCGAAGAAAAAATGGGAGCAGCGCTGACCAAGATGGTACAAGAAGACCCATCTTTCCACATGGTGACAGACGAAGAAAGTGGCGAAACCATCCTCAAGGGCATGGGCGAACTGCATCTCGACATCAAAGTGGACATTCTGAGACGCACCCACGGCGTCGAGGTAGAAGTTGGCGAACCACAAGTAGCCTACCGCGAGTCGATCACCAAACGCCTCGAAGACAACTACGTCCACAAGAAACAATCCGGTGGTTCAGGTCAATTTGCGAAAATCGGCTATATCGTCGAGCCTGGTGAAGTCGGTAGCGGCTTCGTGTTCGAGTCAAAAGTAACGGGCGGCAGCGTACCGAGAGAGTATTGGCAAGCCGTGCAAAAAGGCTTTGAAAGCTGTATCGATGTGGGAGTCTTGGCTGGCTTCCCCTGCTTGGATTTGAAATTCACCCTGGTTGATGGAGGTTTCCACCCGGTTGACTCTTCAGCAATGGCTTTTGAAATTGCTGCTAAAGCCGCCTACCGCCAATCGGTTCCCAAAGCTGGGCCTCAGTTGCTCGAACCGATCATGAATGTCGATGTCTTCACTCCAGACGATCACATGGGTGATGTCATCGGCGACCTCAACCGCCGCCGGGGGATGATGAAATCTCAGGAAACAGGACAAACAGGAGCGCGGATTAAGGCAGATGTGCCGTTGAGCGAAATGTTTGGCTACATTGGCGACTTGCGTACCATGACATCTGGCCGCGGTCAGTTCTCGATGTCTTTCTCGCACTATTCTCCTTGTCCGAGCAATATCGCTGAGGAAGTGATCAAGGAAGCGAAAGAGCGTCAAGCTGCGAAGTAATGTATTGACTCCTGGTAGGTGCTATCTGGAGTCAAACAGAAAAATTAGATCCCCGCTTTTTGAAGAAATCGGGGATCTAATTTTTGTCAACTATCGGTTAGAATAAGTCAACAAAACATATTAGATACTAGAACCACGAGCAGACTTCAACAACATCTGGATTTCTTCAAGACTAAATGGTGGTGAACGACGATGAATCATAGCGTGACAATTTGGACAAACAGGACGCAAATCTTTTATAGGGTCAATTTCATACTCTTCTGCAATTTCTGAAAGGGGTTTTAGATGATGAACATGAATGAAACCTTTTCCTGGTTGTCCAAAAGTTTTGCCAAAATCGAAATCACAAATATAGCAACTTGAACCGTAATAATCAATACATTTTTGCCGAGCTTTAGGCTCTCGTTCATAGGCATTGACTGAAACTTGCCGTACTGCCCCTTCACGAAATGTTTGTACTGCATCTACTTCATCAGGAAAGAATCTAGTAGTAGTTACAGATTCCTGAACCTGAAGCGGATTTTGCCAATCCAACAAACATTTTAGGTAGTCTTCAAAACGGTCTTCCTCACCAAGAAACACATTTGCTGCAGCACGAAAGATAGCAAAGATTTCGACAAAGTTATTAATCACTGGCTGAGCTGCATCTAGGTCTTTAATAGGAATAACTAGGGATGGACTCTGAATATAAGTACCATTCCTACCTCCTTCATGAATTAATTGCAGTTTGTTAATGAACTCATCATACTTTAACTTACCATATTTTTCCGGTGCAATATTATCAGAGGAAATATTATATCTACCATGCTTCAAAATCCTAGTAACATCTTCTAAATGGTTTTTCAGAACGTGAACAATCGGATTGCTTTCTAGCCCTCTTAATCCAAAAAAATTCACAAATAAACTATAAGAAGTACACTCGAATCTCTGTTGGAAATACCAACCTTTTCCTTTTATAGCCAAGCCAGCGGTTGCTATTTTGAAGGGCCGGGTTTTCTTGGCTACAAGGCTGTGCCATGGTGTAGTCAATATCTGACAATCTGAGAGTACATCTGTGCCATAAACTTGGTGAATTTGGTCACAAGCTTGTTTAATGATTATTTTAAGCTTAGGGGCAAGTAATTCTTTTAGCTTATCAGCACGCTCTCGATTGTCTTCGACTGAGAAGAGATATTGTTCAGCAGACCCTATGAGTGGCAAGTCAACGATTTCTGACATTTCGGTTTCCTCAACTGAACTCATATTTGCTCTCCGACATGACAAGTGCAACGAAAACTAATCGATATTTTAGCTTTTTTTCGACACATCCTGAAATAGGTCATGCTTCCCTGGTTCCTAAAACTTGTGCTGTGGTGAGTTTGAGCCTTGTAGGGTGCGTCAGTTAGAATACTTACTGGACAAGGGAAACGCTTATGGACTAACGCACCCTACTATCGTCTTTTAAATGCCGAACAGCTTATGACTCAAATAAATCCCGATCGCACTGCTGGTACAATTGCGATCGACGTTTGCGCTCAATCAAACGGGCAGTATCTTTGTCAGATTTCGTCATCTCTGAGCGATCGCCCTGATGATACCATGAATTTTTACGGACAAACGAAAGAACACGCGATCGCGATCGCCCTAGAACATTTAGCCACTCGTTACCGCCAGAGGGCCGAAGAGTCTCAAAATCATATAGATTGGGATGCGGTGGAACTTTCGGATTCTGGAGAGCCAATTGAAAAGTGTTATCACGTTATTTTGCACTACGAACGAATTGCCAAGGAAGAATCTAAGTTTGAGGCGATGCAAAATACACTTCTCGGAAATACAGTAGTTGAAATGGGCAAACTTTCAATAATTGAGATTTCTCCAGATATTCCCATTCAGCGATTATAGCGCTCTGGGGAGTAATTTTATTCAAAGTTAAGATTATTTAGGTTTTAACTAATTTGTCCCTTTACCCAATTCCGAAATGCTTTAACTAATTCCAAATAATCCATTGTTTCCGCCTGTTCCAGAAAACTGACCATCTCCAGAATAGCTACACTTGGAAATGCCAAACTACGATCGCACTCCACATACCCTTGATTGTCTAATCTGTTAATTCTGAGCCGCGAACCATTGTAAATCCACACTTCCGGCACTCCCAACTCGGCATAAATCTGCAACGTACTGTCCGATCGGCTGGTAATATCAATTTCCACCACTAAATCCGGCGGCGGATCTTGACTCATATCGAGTCTTTTTTTGCCTTTGATTGCACTAATATTCTGGATGTAAAAACAATCATCCGGTTCTACACCAATGAGTTCAGGACGTTTGAATGTAGTAGAACCAAGTGGAGCAATATTAAGTTCCAATTCTTCTGCTAATGTTTCAACAAATCGACCCATTACTCTTTTGTAAATTTCATGTTCTGGAGAAGGCACCATAATTTTCAAATTGCCGCGATTGTATCTCAGTCTAATTGGCCGATCGCCGATTTCGGCAAGCAAAGTTTCGTAAGTTTGCCAACTGATATTCGATAGCTCGACTATTTGTTCGGGGGGACTGAGAGTTTTAGCAGTCATGGCACTACTTGGG
>JAYUGZ010000666.1:0-3635 GCA_043767465.1 Cyanobacteriota bacterium | reverse complement strand
ACGCAATCTGGGATTTCTTCCCCTTCGCGGAAGACCCCGGACTGTCTGAGAAGAGCGTCCACAAGGGTGGTTTTGCCGTGATCGACGTGAGCAATGATAGCAACGTTGCGAATGGGAAGACTCATAATGCGTCTGGGACGTTAAACGGATTTAACTAAAGATTTCTTAACTATTGTAGCGCATTAAGTCAAGGGGCGATCGGGTGGCTGCAATATTGGCGTGCGATCGTCGCTAGAATAAGGGTTAAGGTGCTGTTAGTGCTGTTGAGTTGGTGGAGGTTGCTAAGGTTTGATTTTGGTCGTTAGCGCAGCCCTCGGAGAGGATCGCCTTTATGATGATTGACGAGTAGTTGCGATCGCATTTATGGAAGTACAACCAAGGGATATTCAGCGTTACACGACACCAGACCGCAAAGTTCCTTTCTCGGAGTGGCTTGACTCCCTCCGCGATCTTAAGGCAAAATTTAAGATTGACGGGCGACTCGATCGATTTCAGGAAGGCAATCTGGGAGATTATCGTTCCGTGGGAGAAGGTGTCTGTGAGTTGAGGATAAATTATGGCCCTGGCTATCGGGTCTATTTTGGACAAGTAGAAGAAACAATTGTACTTTTGTTGATAGGTGGGGATAAAAGCACTCAAGAGCAAGATATCCGCAAAGCTCAAAAATACTGGACAGATTATAGGAGTTAAGACAATGACAATGCCTAAGAGTTTACCTTATCACCCCTATAAAATTTCAAATCTAAAAAATCCGGCATATTCTGCTGGCTATCTCACAGAGATATTTGAGGAAGAATCAGGCGATTTGGAATTAGGAATCATGCGAAAAGCGTTCAGAGATGTATTTGAGGCTCTTGGAGAACCAAATATGTCAGCAGATGACGCTAAATTGCACTTGGAAAAATTAGATGGTTTGCTGTCACAGAATGGAATGGCGACAATTTATGCTTTGGCTAATTGGCTGAATGTTTTGGGATTGAAGTTATCTGTTGCGGTTGCTGAGGATGACAAGGAAGAGGAAAGTTCTGTTAGTGCTGTTGAGTTGGTAGAGGTTGCGAAGGTTTGATTTTGGGCGTTAGCGCAGCCCTCGGAGAGGATCGCCCGTATGATGATTTACGAGTAGTGGCGATCGCATTTATGGAAGTAGAACAAGAGTGAAATTCAGCGTTACGTCAAGTCAGACGGTCAGATTCCTTTCGATGAGTGGTTTTATGCTCTGCGGGATTCTCAAGCTAAACTCAAGATTAATGTGAGATTGAAGCGAGTCAGTACAGGTAATTTTGGAGACTACCGCCCAGTGGGAGAAGGAGTCTTGGAATTGAAAATTAATTTTGGTCCAGGCTACCGGGTCTATTTTGGACAAGTAGAAACAACTATAGTGCTTCTCCTGTGTGGAGGGGATAAAAGCACTCAGGACGAAGATATTCGTAAAGCAAAGAAATATTGGATTAAATACAGGAGTCAAGACAATGGTTAAAAGTTTACCTTACCATCCGTTTCTGATTGAACAGCTCAAAGATTCAGTATATGCAGCCGGCTACCTGACGCTGTTTTTGAATGAGCAAGAAGAGGGAGATTTGGATATTGGCATTTTCCCATCAGCTTTGAAAGAGGTATTTGAGGCTCTTGGAGAACCAAATATGTCAGCAGATGATGCTAAATTACACTTGGAAAAATTAGATGCTTTGCTGTCACAGAATGGAATGGCGACAATTTATGCTTTGGCTAGTTGGCTGAAAGCTCTGGGATTGAAGTTAACAGTTGCGGTTGATGCAGGGGATGAGCAAATTTCTGCGAATGTTGCTGAGTTGGCGGAAGTTGGTAATCTTTAATTTTAGCCGATCGCTCTGGAGTATCCTACAATACCGTCAAAAGCTACGCCCGATCGCCCGGTATGACAATGGCTGACATCGGTGCTCTGCTAAAATTGGCGCGGACGTTTGATGTGTCGATCGAACAATTGTGAGATTTTGTGGAATAAGTAGCAAATTACACTTAAAATTAATCAGCGCCAACCAATTTGACTAAAACGGGCGATCGACATCCGGGCCCAAATAACAGATTCGAGAGTTGGCGGATGGGACGGGTCGAAGTCAGGAAGATATCATATATTCTCAGCGGGAATTGTAGCTGTGCGATCGCGCGCGCTCGGTCTACAATTTGTAACGTTGAGCCTTATTGAAGTGCAGGAGTGGAGCTGGCTTGGATAACGCTAGTCTGTCGAGAAAACCCCCGCAAGCCTCGGAGCTTGCCGCTGATGAAATTCCAGAAGCAGTACGAGACCACCCATACCTAGAAGCAGGGGCGAGTCAGTCCAAGAAAAAAGGGCTGATTTGGAAACTGCTAGGGTTGGGCGCCGTAGCCTTTGGGGTCAGCATTTGGCTGCACCTCAACTTTAACTTTTTCCCAGCCACCAGTCGGGCAGAGCCAACTCAAAAAAACCCAGCAGCAGCCACTTCGGCCTCTGGAACAGCCCCCAGTCCAGCTACCAACTCAAAAGCCGCCACCCCAGACAACCTGCTGGGACACCTGCCATACCCAGAAGCACCAGCCGCCGACTTGGCAAACGTCACCCCCGACGGTAGCGTCAAACTCCGCACCTCAGCAGCAGCAAAATATCAGGAAATGGCCAACGCCGCCGCCGCATCAGGGATCTATTTCGCTCCCATATCCGGCTTTCGCTCCGTAGACGACCAACAACACGTATTTTTTGATGTAAAAGCTGAACGCAGGCAAAATGCCAGCAAGCGAGCCGAAGTCAGCGCTCCTCCAGGTTATAGCGAACATCACACCGGTTATGCGATCGACCTCGGCGACGGCAGCTCCCCGGATACCAACCTCAGTCCCAGCTTTGAAAATACGCAAGCATTCAAGTGGCTAGAAGCCAATGCCACCGCTTTCAGCTTTGAACTGTCCTTCCCCAAAAACAACCGCCAAGGCGTCAGTTACGAGCCTTGGCACTGGCGGTTTGTGGGCGACAGGCACAGCCTCGAAACTTTCTACAAAGCTCATTCCATGAAAAAGTAGAAGACAGTTGACAGTGGACAGTGGACAGTGGACAGTGGACAGTGGGCAGTTGACAGTGGACAGTTGACAGTGGACAGTTGACAGTCAGAAGGAAAAAGGAAAAAGGAAGATTTTGCACATCTCCCTGTCTGCCCTTCTCCCGCCGTCTCTCCCCGTCTCCCCCTCCCCGTTGGGCAAAACAAGTGATTGCAATCTATCCAGGCAGCTTTGACCCCATTACCTTCGGTCACGCAGATATTATCGAGCGGGGCTCTAAACTGTTCGATCGCGTAATTGTTACCGTAGTCAAAAATCCCAGCAAAACCCCTCTATTCACCGTAGAGCAACGAATCGAGCAGATCCGGCGCTCTACCCAACACTTGCCAAACGTAGAAGTAGATAGTTTTGAGGGTTTGACAGTAAACTATGCTAAGATTCGACAAGCCAAAGTGCTGCTGCGGGGACTCCGGGTATTAACAGATTTTGAAATGGAACTCCAGATGGCCCACACCAATAAAACCCTTCTGGGTGAAATTGAAACAGTTTTTTTGGCAACTTCTAACGAGTACAGCTTTTTAAGTAGTAGTGTAGTTAAAGAAATAGCCAAGTTTGGTGGCTCCGTAGATCAT
>JAYUGZ010000665.1:0-8985 GCA_043767465.1 Cyanobacteriota bacterium | reverse complement strand
CAACTGTCAGTATACCGGAATCCGATCGCGCGCGGGCAGCAGCATTCATCATTACCGCTTGCGAAGGGGCAAACTTGCACTTAGACAATTTGCGATCGCGCCCTCAAGACTTCGATCCGGCGACGCGCGATCGTTTTTTGGCTGGAACCCTGATCCCGGCGACATGGTACGTGCAAGCGCAGAGATTTAGACAGTGGTATCGCGATCGAATTCGCGCCATATTCCAATATACAGATATCATTCTCGCACCCGCCACCCCGATCGCGGCTCCGGAAATTGGTGTCGAGAAAATGGTCATCGCCGGACAAGAAATATTAGTGCGTCCCAATCTGGGACTGTTCACCCAACCTCTATCATTTATAGGCTTACCCGTTCTTTGCGTGCCCGTACAGCGGCCCGGCGCTTTGCCCTTGGGAGTACAAATTATCGGTGCCCCCTACAGCGAAGCGGTGATTCTCCGAGTCGCTGCGGTACTAGAATCGCAAGGCATTATATGTGCCGAATCAATTTAGTGCTAGTTCTAGGGTTTGTTGTTGCGGTGGAAGCGTCTCTTAGTCCTTCTGGCTATAGCTTTGCGCTTCTGCTTTTCGAGGGGGGTTTCAAAGTGGCGGTGTTTTCTCATGTCCGGGAAAATTCCCGCTTTGGAAACTTGTCGCTTAAACCGTCGTAGGGCTGACTCAATCCCTTCATTTTCGCCGATTACAACTTGGGTCATTATTTCTCCTGTGGTTCGTTAGATCAAGTTTTATCATATCAAGGTTTCTGGCGGCGCGACCTGTTGGATGTCGGGCGATCGACCAAAACCTCAAAATTATACCAGAAATTTGGTTCGTAGTGAGGACTTCAGTCCTTCTTGCTTGCGGACTGAAGTCCTCACAGTTGACAACTGACAACTGTCAACTGTCAACTGTCAACTGTCAACTGTCAACTGACCAACTGATTTTCCTGCCGCAAATAAGCTTGAATGAACGGGTCTAATTCACCGTTCATCACATCTATGATCGCGGTGGTTTCCACTCCAGTCCGCAAATCCTTGACCATTTGATAGGGGTGAAACACGTAATTCCGAATTTGCTGGCCCCAAGCCGCCTCTACCATGTCGCCCCGAATTTCGGCAATTTCCGAAGCCCGCTGTTCCTTCGCAATCACCAACAGCCTAGCTTTGAGTAAGGCGAGAGCTTTTTCTTTATTTTGCAACTGACTGCGTTCTTCGGTACAGCGGACGGCCAAACCAGTTGGAAGGTGAACGATGCGGACGGCCGTTTCTACCTTGTTAACGTTTTGTCCGCCCTTGCCGCCTGCGCGGGAAGTAGTGACTTCCAGATCTTTTTCGGGAATATCCAGCTTAACAGATCGATCGAGTACAGGCATCACTTCCACGCCCGCAAAACTGGTTTGACGCTTATCATTAGCGTTAAAAGGCGAAATTCTGACCAAGCGGTGAGTGCCTTTTTCCGACCTCATGTAACCGTAAGCGTAGCGGCCGACAATTTCCAAAGAAGCAGATTTAACACCGGCTTCTTCTCCCTCAGAAATCTCCATTAAATGTACCTTGTAACCTTGACTTTCGCCCCAGCGGGTGTACATCCGCAGCAGCATTTCCGCCCAATCTTGAGCATCTGTACCGCCCGCCCCGGCGTTAATTGTCAAAACGGCGCCGCCTTCATCGTAGGGCCCGGAGAGTAATTGTTGCAGTTCCCACAGGTCGAGTTCGCGGGTTAACCGAGAGAGACTCGATGAGGCTTCTTGGAACAGTGACTCGTCTGCGTCTAACTCCAGCAGTTCTAAAATAGCTCTAGCGTCTTCTAGGCTAGTCTGCCAGCCGTGGTATTGGTCTAAATGAGATTTGAAGTCGTTGAGTTCTTGGAGGGTTCCTTGGGCTTGTTCTTGGTCGTCCCAAAATGCTGGTTGGGCGCAGATTTGCTCTAAATCTTGGATTTTGGCTGTGAGTGCGGGGATGTCAAAGATAGTCCTGGGTGGTACCCAGTCGATCGCACAAAATTTCGATGTTATGTTTGATGTCTAGAACTTCCACTGTAATTTCTCCAGCGTTGTGGGTGGCGATCTTAATCTTAGCTTGCTGCTGACTTGTTGTTGTATAAATACTAAGAAAGATTTTTTGACCGCAGATGACGGCAGATGAACGGGGATGAACGGCGGATGAAGGCAGATTTGAGCGGGAATTGTCAAGGTAATAAAAAACCGCAGCCGGATGTCGATCGGGCTGCGGTTGTTTTTAAGTTAAACTTGCAAGGATTAATCGCGGCCGTTGAGAGCAATCATCAGGCGCAGAATGAAGATGAACAAGTTGATGTAGGTCAAGTACATCGACAAAGCGGCGGGCAAATACTGGTCGTCGCGGTAGCTGCGGGGTAATATGTAAAAATCAACAATTGCAGCACCAGCAAATATAAACACGCCGATGCCAGAAATGCCAATTTCCAACCAGGTTGGGGTGTAGACACCAAATAGAGAGAGTAGAAATTGACCGCCAACGACGACTAACAAAGCAATCACGCCTAAACTGATAGTTTTGGTGAGGGCCATGCCGTCTGTTTCCGACAAGTTAGAACCAATTTGGCGGGCGGCGATGAAGGTAATGCCACATCCGAGGGCTGCAAAACCGATGCCGGCAATGCCGACTCCTTCGTTTCTGAGTGCTACAGACACCAATCCGCTGAGGGTGTAGCCGGAAAGCAGACTGTAGGTTGCCAGCAGGGGCAAGGCGGTGTTTTTGTTGCCTTGTTCGGCGGCACCACGAGCGACGAAGAACAAAATTAATTCTAGGACGATCGCGCCAATAAACGTGGGAAAGAAGATTCCGGGATAGTTGCGGATCACTCCGAGGCCACCGTAGGCGCCAACAGCGGTTAAGACAAGTCCGCCGCCGACGAAGGGGAGGGCGTTGGAGATGACGTTGGGGCCTACCAGCGCGTGGTTTTTGGCCTCGCGCACGGCTTCGCGGAAGTTGCTGGTGTTACTCACGAGGATTTACCTAATTTTGGCTGAGAGTTGCTACTTATATTTTGACAGCTTTACACTCTGTTGGCAAAACCTGAAGTAGTTTAAAGATTTGATAAAGAATGGGGGTGAGATCACTTCAAAGCAGGGAATGATTGTTTATGATTGACTGCGTACAAGTCTATGGGGTGTCGCTGTTGTCTCGGAAGGAAATCGCCCTATTGCATCGTTACACATCGTGGTAGAGCCGTAATTGAGGACGATATGCTTGAGGCTGGGGCAACGGTTGATTTAAGGTTTTTGATTTGGGACTTAGTGGAAACTAGGTACAGCAAACCTCAATAATCATCTAAAATATTAAATCGGTTGGGTTGGTTGCAAAAGTGGTCTAGACAAGGTATCTAAAGAAAATTAATCGTGAAATTATTTAGATCGATCGACAAAATGCTAAACAGGTAATCTCTAATGCCCACCTTTTTTGCTCGCAAATTTTTCCCATCAGCAGCCGGATTTTTCTTGGCTGCAACCGCCGTTATTTCCGGGGGCCAAGCTGCCGTTGCAGCTAATGTCCGAGGCGTTTCTACTGCTGCTCCATCGCAGGGTTCAGAAAAGTTGGTGCTGGCTCAGACAGGTCAATCCCCCCAAGGTATCATTTCTCCAAGCCCCAGCCCGGGAACGGTAAACCGGGTGGCTCTGCCGGTAAAAATTCCTGAGCCTTCAATGCTGGGAGGGTTGGGTTTAGTTGCGGGTTCGCTGGTGGTGACTCGCCGGAGAGCGAGAGTTAAAAATTAGAGTTTTAAGAAGAAGGAAGAAGGAAACAAGACATACACAGCAATCTTTTTAGCAATCCGTATTTTAAGTTTAATTAAGTGGATTTACTTAGGAAAACTCAGAATTTTTGATTGTTAACGGTAAGGGCAAAGGGGACACAGGCGGGATGCCTGTGTCACCATAAATGCGGACGAAATCTCTATTTAATAATTTTAGCCGATCGCGTCACGTAGAGCATTTTTAGTCATAGCTGCGATCGACTGTTCAGAAGCTTTGGGCAAATGATAGTATTTCCCACCAGAAGTCTTAGCCAACTCCTTCGCAAAACCAGTCGAAATAAACTTGCTCTCGGTATCAATCACCAGCAACTGCATTCCCAAGCCGCGAATTTTGGCAGCAATTTCCAGCAATTCCTTCTTAATATCCGGCTTTTCGCCATCTAAAATCGGTTCGCCCAAAGAACGAGCCAAAGGAATATTACCGCGTCCGTCGGTAATGGCAACAATCGCCACTTGACCGATATCTCCAGACTGCCGCGCGTTGACTCCCACGCGCACGGCTTGCGTCAAACCGTGGGCGAGGGGGGAACCACCGCCGCAGGGCAGCCTTTCCAAACGCTTGCGGGCCAAGGCTATCGAGCGAGTCGGGGGTAACAGCACTTCTGCTTGTTCTCCGCGAAACGGAATCAGTGCAACTTGGTCACGACTTTGATAAGCTTCCGTGAGTAACTGCATGACTGCACCTTTGGCCGACTGCATCCGATTGAGGGCCATCGAACCCGAAGCATCCACCACAAAGACGACTAGAGCTCCTGCTTTTCTGGCCAAGCGCTTCGCCCGAATGTCTCCCTGTTCCACAAATACGCGCTTTTCTCGATTTGGGCTGGAACTCGCGGTGGATTCCTGGTCTGCATTCTTTTGGCGGCGGGCTTTTTGGTAAGGTGCGGCGGCGCGGAGAGTCGCGTCAACGGCGATGCGGCGGACGGGGCCTTTGGGCAACATTGGCTTGACGTAACGGCCTCTATCTTCGGAGAAAATGGTGCTTCTGCTGCCGGAATTGCCTTGGCGGTTGGTGGATTGGGCGAAGAATAGCACGTCGGGGTCGAGAATTACGCCTTCGGGGTCGAACAGAAATTCTTCGGGAATGGTATCTTTTTCTGGTTCTTCTTCAGGTTCCGGTTTGTCTTCATCCTCTTGGTCTTCTTCGTCTTCTTGTTCGTTTTCGGGTTCGTCTTGTTCTTGTTCTGACTGCTGCTTTTGTGGCGGTGGTGGCGGGGGAGGAGGAGGTGAGTTTTCGTCTGGGGGAGTTTGGATGACGGTGGCGCGGGGTACGATGACGAGTTCTACGGCGCGGCGGAGGTCTTCGGCATTAACTGCTGTGCGTCCCTCGATGGCGGCGCAGGCTTTGGCGACGCGAACTGCGAATATTTCGGCGCGGTGTCCCTGAACGACGCCACGGATAGCTTCTTCGACTAAGTAGGCAATTTGTTCGCGGCTGATGGTGACATCTTTGAGCCATTCTCTGGCGAGGATGATTTGGGTTTTGAGGTTGTCGGTGTCTTCGGCGTATTGAGTGAGAAATTGTTGGGGGGAATTGGAGTAGGATAAAGCTTGTTCTACTGCATAGACTCTTTCTTCTAGTTGGAGTGCTGCGTCGGCGGAAAGGACGATCGCGATGCGATCGAGTAAATGTTCTCTCAACGACCCTTCTTCGGGGTTGTAGGTGGCAATGAATAGAGGTTTGCAAGGGTGTTGGAAGCTAATCCCTTCGCGCTCTATTTGGTTGCGACCTTCGGTTAATACTGTGAGTAATTGGTTGGAAATGTTGTCATCGAGGAGGTTGATTTCGTCTACATAAAGTACGCCTCGATTTGCTTGGGCTAAGAGTCCTGCTTGAAATACAGTTTTACCGAATCTTACTGATTGTTCGACATCGACGGAACCTAAGAGTCTGTCTTCGGTGACACCCAAGGGAATTTGAATGAATGGTGTGGGAATTATTTCACTATTTGGGGAATTAGTATTTGTGGAACGGGCATCTTGCCCGTTTTCTTCTGCTAGCTCTTGCTCGATTTCTTCTGATAAATAAGAGGCATTTTCTACAAGAATTTCATCAGGTTCGGCGTTGCAAAAAGAGTCTTTAACGATTTCAATTGGTGGTAGTAGGGAATGCAAGGCGCGGGCCATTACTGATTTTGCTGTACCGCGGCGGCCTGCGATCGCAACTCCTCCCAATCCGGGATCGACTGCTGCTAACAGTAGAGCTAATTTGATGGCTTCTTGCCCGACTACGGCGGTGAGCGGAAAGGCTGTGGTGGAAGGGCTAAGGTTGGCTGCGGGCATAGGATTTTGGGCTGTAAAAAATTGAACTTAATGTTTAGTTTACTGGTTGAAGGATTTTGACTTCTAGGGGCAGAATCACGGTAAAAGTTGAGCCGACTCCTATTTCTGATACTACCTCGATTTTGCCTTGCAGGAGTGTAACGAGCCGCGATACTATTGCTAATCCCAGGCCGGTGCTTTCAGGGGAAAAGTGCTGTTGGCTGGCTTCTCCTGCTTGAAAGAAGGGGTCAAAGATGCGGTTGGTATCTGCGGGGGCGATGCCAATACCGGTATCTGTAATTGCGATCGCCCAATTTGCATCTCCAGCACGGCTGCAACTTAATTCAATCCTACCAGATTCTGTATAGCGAATGGCATTGCTCAGCAGGTTGGTGACAATTTGTTGCAGCCGCCCAGAGTCGGCGATTACTTGTGTTGGGGCACATTCGCTGGTAACAGCGAGCTTTAATCCTTTAGCATCAGCCATTGGCTGCATCATTTCTACTACGCTGCTAATTACAGATATTACATTAGTTTGCCGCAGGTGAAGTTTAATTTTTCCGGCATCGGCGCGAGAAAGTTCTAGGGTGTCGTTAATCAGGCGCAGCAACTGTCTACCGTTGCGCAATACTCGCTCGATGTGTTCGATGCCGGGGAGGGTATCTTTGATTTCGGATTGCCATTTTTCTTGGCGCAAAAACAGTTCGGAATAACCGATAATTGAGTTGAGGGGAGTTTTGAGTTCGTGAGCCAAATGGTAGACGTTTTCTTGGTTGACGCTGACGAGGCGATTGAGTTCTTGATTTGTGAGTTTTAACTGAGTTTGGATTTGTTGAAGTTCCCGCAGCCTTTGAGCGACGTAGCTATCGAAACACTGGGCAATTGCTTCGTCTACTACGGCATCTATGAGCCGAAAAGCTCTGAATACTTCTGCGCTGGTTCCTGCTAGCAATTCTGCTTCTAAGTGGGAAAATATTACTTGACGTAATAAATGGTATTCCCGGGCTACTTCTGCGGCGTCGTAGCCTTGTTCGGCTCTGAGAAATCCGTGATCTAAACTGGCTTCAATTATTACTTTTATTTCGCTGTGTTGATATTCGGAAAGCACTGTGGCCATCGCCGCCAGCAGGTGAGGTATGTGATCTTCGATTGCTGAGTGCGGTAAGGTGTCCGCAGTTTCAATTTTCCTATCCTGACGTACTGCTTCAATCCAGTTTTTGACGATAGTATCGGTTTTGTCGGCGAGCACTTGGCTGTAGTCCATGATGTCTGCGGGGGGGTTGAGTTTGGCAGATATTGCCCATGCTTCATTGTAGTTTAGCGATCGCCCGATCGCCATACCAAACTTCGGGTGATCGGGACAGGGCCAAAAGAAGTAGTTTTGATGTGATTTTTTCCCTAGGCCGGATCTCTATTGATGACTAGATCCCAGCTTGTTAGTGCCAAAAATAGCACTTAAAGTTATTGACATAATAGCCATAAAGTAGTATAATCCCTCAAACCGAGAGTTGGGAATTTTTAAGTTTTAATTTGGTCAGGGGACTCAATGGAAAACGTGCAAGGTGCGATCGCTGTGGCAACATTTATCGGTGTAGTTTTCTTAATAATTACAGAATGGATACACCTCACAATTGCGGCATTCCTGGGAGCGCTGATTCTGGTGTTTACCCACGTGATGACGTTAAAGGATGCGATCGAATATATCAGTCGCAGTCACGGAACACTGGGCTTATTTTTCGGAGTTATGGTAATGGTGAGAGCATTTGAGCCTACCAAAGTATTCGACTACTTGGCAACTCAAATGGTGCTTTTAGCGAAAGGCAAAGGTAAAAATCTCTTGCTGGGTATTGTCGCGATTACTACGCCAATTTGTGCAGTTTTACCCAACGCGACGACAGTCATGTTGCTAGCACCGTTAATTCCGCCAATGGCAGAAGAAGTCGGTGTAGATTTTGTGCCATTACTGATTTTAATGGTATTTGTGGCCAACAGTTCGGGACTGCTGACAATCGTGGGAGATCCAGCGACATTCATAGTCGGCGATGCGATTAACATGAGCTTTACCGATTACCTGTTAAAGTTAAGTTTGGGCGGAGCGATCGCAGTAGCAGTCATTTTAGTTATTTTGCCGTGGATGTTCCCGGAAATCTGGCACAAAGAATTAGATAATTTGGAAAATTTGCCACATCCCAAAATCAATCACCCCCGAATTTTAGCAGTGGGTGGCTTAATTATAGCTTTTGTTCTGACATTTTTTGTAGTGGGAGAGTCGTTACCGGTGCCAATTTCACCAGCAGCCGTTGCTTTGCTGGGAGCGGCTTTGGCAATGCTGTTAGCTCACCATTCCAAAATAGATTCTGTCAACAATATTTTGCGGGATTTAGATTGGAGTACGCTGCTATTTTTCATGTCTATATTTGTGCTAATTGGCGGTTTGGAAAAAACCGGAGTAATCGGCGGTATGTCAGGAATTTTAGCAGCTATTTTAGGTAAAAATATCTTTTTAGGTTCTTTAACTCTGTTATTTTTTGTGGGTTTGATGTCGAGCGTGGTTCCAAATATTCCGCTGGTGGTGGCGATGGTGCCGCTGCTAAAACAGTATGTTGTGAATGTCGGACTCGCACCGGTAGAGGTGCTGGCGCCGGATTTTTCAGGGCAGTTTCCACCAGCAGTGTTGCCGCTGTTTTATGCGATGATGTACGGAGCAACTTTAGGCGGAAATGGCACTTTGGTAGGAGCTTCTTCTAATATAGTGGCGGCGGGAATTTCTGAGTTGCACGGGCGCCGGATTTCTTTTCAAACTTTTCTGCGTTACGGGCTGCCTGTGATGGGGTTGCAATTGGTGGCTGCGGCTGTTTATGTAACTATTCGGTTTCTGATTTGAAGAAGTCATTAGTCATTAGCTAATAATTCATAAACTTCTCCAGTAATT
>JAYUGZ010000664.1:0-8992 GCA_043767465.1 Cyanobacteriota bacterium | reverse complement strand
GGTTGGCAAGTTTGCCTGTCAATTCAGGATTGTTCATCACCTAGAGCCTGAGTGCTATTTTGACTGGTTGGGGAAACTTTCTTGGATGGCATTTAATAGGGTTTCTCTGGAAACTTTGTCCGGTGGAGGTGGTGGTGGGGCTATCGGTTCGGTTATTCCTGGAAAGCGATCTTTCGTTGATTGGATTTTTGTTGAATACAACTCTTTGCGAGTCTGGCGCAATGCCTGTTTAATGTCGGTGTATTTGGCACACCATTCAATAATGTCATCAGCAAGTTCATCATCTTTTTCTCGAAAATTAGCACTTGCTTCTTTCAGGTCTTCATGCCTATTCTCATTCAAAAACAGGTCGGGCTGATTGTCTATCAGGTGTATGAAAGCGTTGATATTTTTCAGACTATCTTGGAGCATTATTCTCAGATTCCTATTGACCAACTGAACAAAATGCAGCCCAATGGTAGGGCGATTGAAAAGGTCGTATTTCTTTAGAGCTTATATCATCAAGCATATCGTATAGCGCTTCTTTTTGGGTGAGACGTAGGGGAAGTTGGCTTGTCCACTCTTGTAACTTTTCTGTGGTAGCATCCCGCAGCCAAAGTTGAGCAGTATTAAGGGCAAGAGAAACACTTAACCCGGCTTTGAGAAGCTGATAAAATTTTATCATCAAAAATGAGGTTGACAAATCGTTGACTGCCCACAGCGTCGGGACTACATTGGAACTGCCGGCCACTAAGAAACCGCTGGGTAAGCTGATATATTCATCGCTGATGCTGCTAAAGTCGCTGATGCCGGTTTCGCAGGCGGAGAGCACAACTAGGCGGCATTCTCGGAAGTCTAGGGCAAAGATGTCTGCTAAGGTGAGGCATTTGGTGAGGTCGAGGGTTTTGCCATTGCGTAAGGGTAGATAGCGAGAGGGGTTTTCTTCTGGGGAAGGCGGGGGTAATTCGCTGTCGGCTAGCTGTAAGGCCGATAGCAAAGGTTGTTGAAAGTTAAAGTAGCCGTGACAGCTAAAGTGGGCGCAGTGGGCGATGCGGAGGCGGCTGTCATCTATGACTGATTTTTTGGCATCACTTTGGACGAGGATATCTTTGGGGTGGAAATGCTGACTAATCGCTGGCACTTCTAAGTCTGTAAATTTCAGGTCATTGGTGGGGTTTTGGACGGCAAATAGGTGAGTGAAATTGGGGCGTTTTCGCCTTTGTGCCTGTTGCAGCAGTTGGCAACTGGGGGAATAGCGGACACCTTGTTTGAAGCAATCTACTAAGCAGGGATTGGTGGGTTCAGGAGACTGGGTTTCTGGGTTAAACCGCTGCCAGGTTTCATGGCTAACCGGCAAGGCGTGAAGGGGGAACAGGTGCAGGAAACGGTGGGGAATTAAAATTAATTTATCGCAGTGTTTCGGTACTATCTCGATAATTTCATTGATATGCAATATTTCAGATAAGCTTTGAAGGCGAGAGGCTAGGTTTTCCCGCCATTCGGTTTTATCTTCCTTTTGGTAATCTCTCAGATATTCATCGCGCCAATTTACCAAGGCTTGAAAGTCGGCTTTTGAAGATTCCCAGACTATAGGAGTTGGTGATTGAGGAGTGATGATGAAAGTGAGGAATTTGTTGCCCAGGATGTACCACTGAAGGATAACAGTATTTTCGGCGGTGAGGGCTTGAATATCGCTGTAGAGGATGCCTTTAACTTCTTGAGTCGGCAGGAAGTCGGGGTCGATGGGTTGGATGTCACGGACAAGAAGTTCGTCGAGTTGTTGCCGCAATTGGGTGAGATTGGTAGAATCGCGGCTGGTAGTTTGTAGGGTGTCGATTTGGAAGCTGCGTTCTCCCGATGTTGTGCCGCCGTTGCTGTTACGATTTGTCTGTTGGTTGTCTAGTCGGCGCTGTTCGGCATCAATTTCTCGACGCAGACGCGAGAGTTCGTTGAGAACGGTTTCGGGAATATCGCCTTTGGGGTATAAGTCGCGGGTGGCGAGCAGTTCGACTAAGTTGCGGGCTTTGCTGCGTTCGACGTATTCTATGGCTGCGGTGTAGTTTTTTAGCTCTAGGCAAACTTCCACCATATTTCGATAGATTCTATTGTATTTCTCGGCTAATTTCTGCTTACTTTCATCTCCAGAATGAATCTCACCCCGCAGGAATTCTACGGTATCAATAGCGGCAGCAAAAGTATTGTAAGCTAGCTGTAAATCGGGAACGTCTCGATAGGCTCGCCCTAAATTAAATAAGGTTTTAACATGGTTTTGGGGAAAGGCTTCGCGGGTGCGAACTGTTAATGAATTAGTGTAAAATGCGATCGCATATTTTATATTTTCTGCTTTATCTCCCCTAATTCTGTCAGAGTAGGCATATGCCAGATCATTTTGTATTGTTGCCCATTTTTGGGGAAAGGCATCGCGGGTGAGGACTGTTAATGCAACAGTACAAAATGCGATTGCTTGTTCGATATTCTCTGCTTTATCTCCCCTGATTCTGTTCAGGTAAGCAACTGCCAGATAATGTTGCATCTTTGCCCAATCTTGGGGAAAGACATCGCGGGTGAGAACTGTTAATATAGCAGTGTAAAATGCGATTGCCTGTTCGATATTATCTGCTTTATCTCCCCTAATTCTGTTAATGTAAGCAGTTGCCAAATTACTTCGCGTTTTCGCCCAATCTTCGGGAAAGGCATCGCGGGTGCGGATGGTTAATACAGCATTGTAAAATGCAATTGCCTGTTCCATATTCTCAGCTATATCTCCCCTAATTCTGTTTTTGTAGGCATTTGCCAGATTATTTTGTGTCGCTGCCCAATCTTGGGGAAAGGCTTCGCGGGTGCGGACTGTTAATGCAGCATTGTAAAATGCAATTGCCTGTTCTATATTCTCAGCTATATCTCCCCTAATTCTGTCAGAGTAGGCAATTCCCAGATTATTTTGCGTCATTGCCCAATCTTGGGGAAAGGACTCGCGGGTGCGGACGGTTACAGCATTGTAAAATGCAATTGCCTGTTCCATATTCTCAGCTATATCTCCCCTAATTCTGTCACTGTAGGCATTTGCCAGATTATTTTGTGTCGCTGCCCAATCTTGGGGAAAGGACTCACGGGTGCGGACTGTTAATGCAGCATTGTAAAATGCAATTGCCTGTTCTATATTCTCAGCTATATCTCCCCTAATTCTGTTTTTGTAGGCAATTCCCAGATTATTTTGCGTCATTGCCCAATCTTGGGGAAAGGCTTCGCGGGTGCGGACTGTTAATGCAGCAATGCAAGATGCGATCGCAATTTCGATATTCTCTGCTTTATCTCCCCTGATTCTGTTAATGTAAGCAGTTGCCAGATTATTTTGTGTCAGTGCCCATTTTTCGGGAAAGGCTTCGCGAGTGTAGACGGATAATGCAGTAGTGAAAGATGCGATCGCAATTTCGATATTCTCAGCTATATCTCCCCTGATTCTGTTATCGTAAGCATTTGCCAGATTATTTTGCGTCCCTGCCCATTTTTCGGGAAAGGCTTCGCGGGTGCGGATTGTTAGTGCAGCAGTGTAAAATGCGATTGCAATTTCGATATTCTCTGCTTTATCTCCCTTGATTCTGTCACTGTAGTCATTTCCTAGATTGTATTGCGTCATTGCCCAATCTTCGGGAAAGGCTTCGCGGGTATAGACAGATAATGCACCAGTAGAAAATGCGATTGCAATTTCGATATTCTCAGCTTTATCTCCCCTGATTCTGTTAGTATAAGCACTTGCCAGATTATTTTGTGTCCCTGCCCAATTTTCGGGAAAGGCTTCGCGGGTGCGGACTGTTAATGCAGCAGTGTAAAATGCGATCGCAATTTCGATATTCTCAGCTTTATCTCCCTTGATTCTGTCACTGTAGTCAATTGCCAGATTGTATGGCGTCATTGCCCATTTTTTGGGAAAGGCTTCGCGAGTGTAGACAGATAATGCAGCAGTGTAAAATGCGATCGCAATTTCGATATTCTCAGCTTTATCTCCCTTGATTCTGTCACTGTAGTCATTTCCTAGATTGTATTGCATCATTGCCCAATCTTCGGGAAAGGCTTCGCGGGTATAGACAGATAATGCACCAGTAGAAAATGCGATTGCCTGTTCGATATTCTCAGCTTTATCTCCCTTGATTCTGTCGGAGTAGGCACTTGCCAGATTATTTTGCGTCCTTGCCCATTTTTTGCTGCCGGCTGCCCGATTGCTTAAAACTATTTGATAACCAGTAATGGCAATTTCAATATTATTCGCTTTATTTCCATTAGGAAAATAACTAATATCACTACTTAAATTTTCTATATTGTGAATAATTGAGCCAATTGCTTTTGGATGTTCGGCAATTAACTTTGGAGCTACTTGCTGTAAAATTTCGGCAAAATGGGCATTGAGGAGATGTTGCCGTTGATCGAGCATGGGGTAAATTACTTTAATATCGCTATTGCTATCTGCTTCTGCTTTCAATAATTCTCGGATAAAGTTTGCATACTCTTCGGAATCTTCACCTTCTGAGTTATCGCTGTCTCCCTCATCGTTAGTATCCAAGAATTGCCCTAGCTTACTGGCAATATTTTGTAAAAAATTAATTAATCCCATTTTTATCCTTGTTTTGCCAATGTTGCTGCCACTGACTCGCAAGTTTCCATAAATCCGCGATCCAACAATTCTGAGTTATCCTGTAATATCTGCGGTTCGTCTCCGTTGGGGCAATTCAGCAGGGTGTGAATTAATTGGAGATAGGCTCGATCGCGAGTTTCGTCCATTGTGGGGAGTTGTGGGTGACACCGATGTTTATTTTATCATGATTGGTGGTTTGGCGGTTGACGATCCGTATCAATTTCTACCCAATCCCGTACAAGTAATCGAAATTACCGTCTCCCACAGACTTTTTAAGCGTATTAATAATTTTCGTTGTATTATCATAAGGCCCTTCAACATAACAAGGTTTTCCATTGCGACCGAATTTCAAGCCGATTTCGCTGGTTGATTCTCCTAAATGAACCTTCGACTGCTCGAAATCGCGATGCGGTTCAAAGCCTAATGTCTTGGAATAAGCGATCGCACCCCAAACCAGGGCTTGTGCTTGCTCTAAACTAATCTCCTCGTATTGTTGCATAAACTGCGAGTAAGAAAGCTGAACGAAATTTTTATATTGGCTATCGTTGCAGTTACGTGGCGGCATGGAATCCTTAACTCCCAAACACCAGTAGTCGATCAAATAAGAGGTTGCAACAAAACGATTGTATCCCTTGGAACGGGTAACCATCACTAAACCCAAACCGCCCGCTTCAGAGGTTTCATTACGCAACAAGGCATTCGCAAAATTTACATCCACGAGACATTGAGCAACGGGCAATAACTCTCCTTTTTCGGCGCTAGCGAGGGCTGTTTGTTCTGCCTGAGATATCAGAAAGGTACTGACTTCGGATGCTTTCAATCCTAACTTTCGGGCAATTTGTTTGGGCGTTAATTGGCGATCGCGCAGGTTGAGAATCTCTTGTTCTTGTTCGGGTTGCATGGTTTTTCTACTGCTGTCAGGGCAGGGTTCGATCTGAGTAGATCATTGTATCGCGATCGGGCGCGAAAGTACAGATTGACTTGGGTGACGAGTGGCTAGAAACCGGGTTTTTGCGACAAACTTCGTAACATTGCAAATATTCAGGAAAAAACCCGGTTTCTTAGATGGTGCGCGGGTGGCGAGAAACCGGGTTTTTGCGAGCATATTTGGTGACAGGCGAAGAGATGGGAAAAAACCCGGTTTCTTCGATCGTGCGCGGGTGGCCAGAAACCACGGTTAGCCCGAATGTCCGCCAGGGGTTGAAACCCCTGTCTCATAGCGAAAGTCCTCTGAAGAGGACTAAAGAGTTTTTCATTCTTATCTCGAATCTTCAGTCGGTTTCAACCGACTTTCGCTATTAGCCAGGGGTTTTAACCCCTGGCGGATGTGGCGACACCACTTTATTTTATACTTCTTGTAAAATGCGACTATTCAAACGCTCGTATTCATCCTCTAGCAGCCACATTTTAGCAGCTTCGTAATTGTCACTAGAAAAAATAACTTGATAGTTTTGTGCCGGATTGTGAATGCAAAATTTCCCTGATTTTTCCTTAACTAACATCAGGATATAAGGAGGAGATATCAGAGTATCAGCCCAGATTTCCGCAAACTCCCACTCAGTCTCTTGCTCTGATTCTTGACTGATATTAGTAGCTTGTGCGGGGTCTTGTGCGAGGTATGACATGGTATTTACCTGTAGTTTTTTTAATCTTTATTTCACCGTAATTTAGTGGTATCCGAGTACCGTCTGCTTTTAGTATATAACCAATTGGTTCGGAAAAGTACAATCCGTAGCGTTCATAATTATCCTCTAAATCGTCTAATCCTGTGCGTTCCCCTCTTAGCTTTATTTCTGTGGCGACTCTTTCCATTGTTTCTCTATCATTAAAGAGATGGACAATCCCTTCGCTTTCAAGTTCGTTTTGGGCTTTTCGGGTTCCGGGGAGATGTTTGTCAATGAGACTCGTTCTGGTTTCTAGAGTAAGTTCGCGGTCAATTCCACTCATATAGACTTTCCAGATTGTTAGGATCATTATTTGCTACAGCCATCACAATCGATCTATCCTATTGTCGATCGCACTCTCAGATTGCAAAGGACGCTCAATTTCATTTTTGATCGAGCATCACTTCATCATCCTCATCCAAGTCGAAATTCTCTGGAACTAATCCATCGAAGCTATTGCGGGTAGGAAGCTCAGGCATATCTCCCAGCATAGCAACTGCTTCAGCAAGTAGATTAAGATTCTCTGGATCGGGGTGTTTTTGTGCCGCCCGCACAGCCAAGATGACGACACGCAATCCTCCCCTTAACCGATCGACATCACGGGCTAGTCCATACATTGCTTGAAAGTCACGTTCCTCAATAATGCGGTACTGTCCTGTTTTTGTCTGGAGGGTAGCGATCGCACCATTGGCGATCGAACTGAGTGCTTCTGCGCCCTGCAAACGAAACTTCTCAAACGATGTCCAATTTGCACCGCTTCGCAACCTAAATTTTTTATTTGTAATCGGCATAGTTTCACCTCTTTACTATATCCTAACGTAAACCCAACGAAAAAACAACGGCTATTGATTTTGATGGGTGGGTGGCCAGAAACCGGGTTTTTGCGACAGACTTCGTTACTGTCGGCAAAAATCGTAAAAACCCGGTTTCTTAGATGGTGCGCGGGTGGCCGGCAGATGAAGGGCTTCAGCCCTCACTACGAACCTAATTTTGTGCTAATTTCGGTGGCCGCCCCATCAAACCTGTCATCAACCGCAATGCTAAAAACCTGACTGGGGGAATTGTCCGCAAACACCACAATCCGAAGCGCCGAAATGTGACAATTGGCAGCCAAGTATTGGAAAACAATCGATCGAGGAAATCGGTAAATCCTAATACGATTAAATTCTCTTTTTTGCGCCAGTTGTGATACCGTTTCAATACTCGCAAATCGCCGATGTCTTCGCCTTTGGCGTGGGCTTGTTGCAAGATTTGGGCGATCGCCCTTGATGTATACAGTTAGGCACTATGATCGTTCTGAAGGGCTGGC
Source organism: Cyanobacteriota bacterium (assembly GCA_043767465.1). Lineage (GTDB taxonomy): Bacteria > Cyanobacteriota > Cyanobacteriia > Cyanobacteriales > Microcoleaceae > Microcoleus. Next base: position 1,410 of record JAYUGZ010000664.1, on the reverse strand, counting down.
CACGGTTGATATCACCTCGATTCAAAAAATAGCTCGCACCCTCGATGTTTTGATTGAAGAGTTAATGGATGTTGTCAAAGAGTAATTTGGCGAATTAATGCTTGATCGTCGGCTCCTGTCGAGATACACTGAGTTGGTCACCTATGTTCTACCGATCGATGTTGACGATCGGCATTTCCGGCAATGAATACGGCGCTCTCTACTTTAGGAGAACCGCCTCGAGCCAATAGACATCCAATTAAAACATTAGGGAGGATTGATTGATGACACCTGAAACTCTTGAAAATAAAGTTGTGACTGAACAAGAGGTAGCGAAGCTCTGGGAAGCTTTCAAAGTATTTGATGAAGATGGCACTGGTGCGATCTCAACTGAGGAACTGGGGCAAGTGATGCGATCGCTCGGGCAGAGTCCTAGCGACATCGAACTGCGCGATATGGTCAAGGAGGTAGACGTTGACTTGTCTGGTAGTATAGATTTTGAGGAATTCCAAACGCTAATTTTGTCCCAGCAGGGCGATCGCAAAAGCCGACTCAAGCTGGCATTCAGCGTGTTTGACGAAGACGGCACCGGTCAGATTACTGCAAACGAGCTGCACAGCGTCATGAGTCAGTTTGGGCTGACTGATGAGGAACTGAAAAAAATGATCGAAGAAGTCGATCGTGATGGGGATGCCTCAATTGGCTTTGAAGAGTTCATGAAACTCGTCCCGGAGGAATCAGAAATAAGTAGCTCTCAAGATTCCCCAATTACCCTAACGAATCCTATTTCAAGCGATGCAGCCACCGTCACCGAAGAAATAGCGGCTGCCACTAACACAACAACTTTAACAACCACCGAATCTCCCCTACAGTCCGCACTCAGCGACGATGATCCAGAGGTAGCGCGACTCAAAGAACTGCTCGCGCAACATCCACAGGAGCAAAAAGAGCGCGTTACCTCGCGCCTGCAAATGCAAATTGGTCTGTTCCGCCTGATTCAAGGATCTGCCTACCGCTGCTTCCGCGAGAGTTTCTCAGCCAACCACCAAACTCACCTGCGCGTCAGAAACCTACCCTATAGAATCACCGACTTTGTGCAGTTTGTGAAGCAAGCGATCGCACTTTACAAAGGATTAGATATCGTAGAAAAAGCTTGCCATCCTCTGCTAAATGCAGTCGTTGAATCGATCGATTCTGAGTACGCTAGACTGCAAAACCGCATCAAAAACTGGAAAACCATCGAAAAAACACCAGAGATGCTGACCGAGGATAAAGCGATGCTGGAGGCCAGCCGCAAGTCACTCTCAGTCAAGGAGAAATTTGCAGCAGGTGTCGAGTTCGCCATCACCATGAAGAAAAAGCAGTTCAGCTTTCGTGACATCGCAGAAGGTGTGCTGGCAATCAACGAACTCAACCGTTTGAGGCAGAGGG
>JAYUGZ010000663.1:0-3639 GCA_043767465.1 Cyanobacteriota bacterium | reverse complement strand
CGGCAACCAAAGCTCTTTTTCCGGTGAGGATGAGAGTCGATCGCCTTTGCTTAACCTAAATTAAATATTGACAAAAGCGTTATTTAATGCAACGCCTACCATCAATGAGTTAGTTTGATGGTTTAGAAGTTTTAAAGGGGAATATTGTTCCGGCTATTATAAAAATATTTGATCGGACTTGCGTGCTGTTCTTTGTCGCTCAAGCAAAGATAGAAAATATACCAGATTCGATAAAATTTGTCAATTAAATATTAACGGAGGGCGATCGATATTTTTTAGTAATTCGGAATGTGCGATCGCACAACCGCAATAAAATTGGTTTGTAGTGAAGACTTTAGTCCTAATGAAACTACTAGGACTAAAATCCTCACTACAACCTTTTACCAAGTTTCTTCATCGGGATGATTGGAATTGCTCCAGATTTCTACATCTAAATCGTTGAGATAAATCAGAGCACTTTCAATCTGTTGACTTGTACCGTTAAGTTCCAAATCAAACCAACCATCATCTGACGTTTTGCTACCCAACAAAGCAGCATTAAAATTCACCCTCAAGCCGTGTTCCGAAATCAGGTTAGAGATTACAGGCTCCTGATGGTATTGTTTGGGAATGCGAATGCGAATGCGGGTTTGAGTTGGTCTGCTGTCTCCTGAGTCTGTGTGCGGGAGGTCTGATTGCTGAGTTTGGTGAAAATTGTCGATCGGCTCAAATTCAGATTCGCCAGTATTTTGAGTTAACATTTTGGTCTCCTATGTTACATTTACGAAAATTTGCGATGAGCGAGAGAGCGCAAAAACACATGGTTTGATTTTATTCCTTAACCTCCTTAATGCTAGTTTTCTGTTCCAAAACCTCCTTAAGTACGAGAGTGACAACTGCTAACAAACCGAGAACTACCGCAGCCGAAAATGCTGCTTGCGTCGCGTACTGCTTGTAAGCATCCTCGACAAACAAAGGCAAAGTTTGGGTTTTTTTAGCAATATTTCCAGACACCACAGAAACAGCTCCAAATTCTCCCATTGCTCTAGCATTTGTCAAAATCACTCCGTAAAGCAAGCCCCAGCGAATATTTGGTAGCGTCACATTCCAGAAGATTTGCCAATCGTTTGCTCCCAAAGTTTTCGCCGCTTCTTCTTGATCCATTCCCACTTCTTCCAAAACTGGAATCACTTCGCGGGCGACAAAAGGTAGAGTGACAAAAGTAGTAGCCAGCACCATTCCGGGGAAAGCAAAGATAATCTTAATTCCGGCAGTTTCCAGCCACGGCCCGAACCATCCAAGGCGACCGTAAAGCAGTACAATCATTAAACCTGCAACTACGGGAGATATGGCAAACGGCACGTCTAAAATGGTGATTAATAGGGTGCGTCCGGGAAATTTATTGCGGCCGATTACCCAAGCTGCACACAAACCGAATACCGTATTTATAGGTACAACTATCAGAGCTATTAGCAGGGTAAGCTGTGCTGCTGAGAGAAAATCTGGTGAGGTTAAGTTGGCGAAAAATGGCTCAACTCCCTTTTTGAAAGCTTGGTAAAAAACGTTGAGCGCTGGGATAAATAAGACGAGGCCGAGATAGGCGATCGCAATTCCGATCAAAGTTGGCTTTACCCAGGCTTTTTCGCTGCTGCGTGACGAACCCACCGGCGGAACTGGGTAATTTTTAGATAAATTGATATCAGCCGTCATAGCGTCTTCTCCATGCTTGTAAAACGTTGATTGTAAACAGCATTGCCAGGGAAATAACTAACATGACTGTGCCGATTACCGTGGCTCCTGCATAGTCGTACTGTTCCAATCTTTGGAAAATTAAAACTGGCGCAATTAAATCTTTAAACGGCACGTTGGAAGCTATTATTACAGTGGAACCGTACTCGCCCACTGCTCGCGAAAATCCGAGGGCGACTCCGGTTAAAATTGATGGAAATAGCGGCGGTAAAACTACTCGCCAGAAGGTTTGGAATTGCGACGCACCCAAGCACCAAGCTGCTTCTTCGATGTCTTTTTCCATTTCGTGTAAAACTGGCTGTACAGTCCGCACGATGAATGGTAAGGAAATAAATATCATGGCTATTCCTACGCCCAACCGAGTAAATGATATCTTGATTCCCAAGGGGGCAAATAAGGAACCGATCCAGCCGTTATCGCTGTAAACTGTGGCGAGGGTTAAACCTGCGACGGATGTTGGTAGTGCAAAGGGTAAATCGACTGCTGCATCGACAATCCGTTTGAAGGGAAAGTCGTAGCGGACTAATACCCAGGCTATTAATGTGCCGAAGACTCCGTTGATTAATGCTGAAATTAATGCTGTAACGAAGGTGACATCGTAGGCGGAAAGGGCGATCGGGCTGGTGGCTATTTTCCAGAATTCGCCGGGGTTTGCTGTGCTGGCTTTTACCAGCATTGCTGTGACTGGCAGAAATAGCATGAGGCTGAGGTAGCCGATGGTTATTCCCCAAGGTAGGGTGATTTTGCCGATCACCCTTTTGATATTTGCGATCGGAGATTGAGGGTTGGTTGCTGGAGATGATACTGCCATTTAGGTTTGAGTATTTCTTCGTTTGTAGTAAGGAATGCAAGTCCTTAAAAAGCTAATATTTTGGGGAGGACTGAAGTCCGAACTATCGAACCGTTTGGAGAGGACTGAAGTCCGAACTATCGAGCGGGTAATTCGGGAATTAGCGTCTAATCGCTCCTTGGATTTTGTCAAAAGCGGCTCCGTCATCAAAGAATTTCTTCTGAATTTCTCCCCAACCTCCCAAATCTTGAGCTGTAAATAGGGTTTTGACGGCGGGATATTTTTGGACAAATTCTGCTTCGGCGGCGACTGTCGCATCTACTGGCCGAAATCCGGCTTTGGCAAATTCTCGCTGGGATTCTGGGGTGTACAGATACTTGACAAATGCTTCGGCGACTTCGCGGGTGCCGTGTTTGTCCACGTTTTTATCGACGATTGCGATCGGATTGTCGATCGACACATTCACATCTGGAATAGTATAAGTCGGTTTTTCGCCTTTTTGACCTGCCAAAATAATCTCGTTTTCGTAGTTGATTAGAGCATCGCCTTGGCCTTGTTTGAAAAATACGTCTGTGGCTTCGCGGGCATCTTTAGTCAGGATCGGGACGTTTTTGTAGACTTTGCTGGTAAAATCTAATGCTTTGGCGTCGTCTCCTCCAGTTTTAATTACCGAGCCCCAAAGTGCTAGGAAATTCCAGCGAGCAACTCCTGAAGTTTTGGGATCTGCTGTAATCAATTTCACTCCGTCTTTGGCTAAGTCTTCCCAATTTTTGATGTTTTTGGGATTGCCTTCGCGGGTGACTATTCCGGCTACGGATTTGCTGACGATGCCGCCGTTGGGGACTTCTTTTTCCCACCCTGGTTGGATGAGTCCGGCTTTCTCGATTTTTGCGGTATCGAGGGCGAGGGCTAGGTGTACGATGTCGGCTTCTAATCCGTCAATTACAGCCCGCGTTTGGGAACCGGAACCGCCGTAGCTTTGGCTAAAGGTGACGGTTTGGCCTTTTTCTTTTTGCCACTGTTCGACAAATTTGGGAATTATCGCTTCGTGGGCGGCTTTGGTGACTGCGAAGGAAACGAGGGTTAATTCTACTTTGCCTTTGTTGGCTGCTGGGCTAGCA
>JAYUGZ010000662.1:0-1374 GCA_043767465.1 Cyanobacteriota bacterium | reverse complement strand
TCGTTTGAGCGGTTTCTGGATAGTCACCCGTAATCATCACTACGCGAATTCCAGCGGTATGGCATTCTTGAATCGCCGCCGCCACAGTTGGGCGGACTGGATCTGAAAGTCCGACTAAGCCGAGAAATTGAAAGGGAAAATCAGGTTGTTTATCCGGTAAATGTTCTGGCGTAAGCACCGGATGCGGTGGCAAAAATGGCGGCGGTGCATCCAAAAGAGACGCTTTAGCAACACCTAATACCCGCAATCCTTGCGCTGCCATTTCACTGACTTGGGTTGTGAGAATTTGCTGCTGTTCGGGCGTAAAATGACAGAGATCGGCGATCGCTTCTGGTGCGCCTTTAGCGGCAATTTCATACAACTTACCATCCGCTGACTGCCAAACGTGGGACATTGCCAGTAACTCCGGTGAGAGTGGATATTCTCGCAACAGTTTCCAATCGCTGTGCAAATGTTCGGTACCTGCGAGAGAATAATTGCCCAACTCCTTAAATGCCTTCTCCATCGGATCGAATGGATCGCTTTGACTTGCTAGAATACAGAATTCGACTAGCTCGTGAACCGACTCAGGGAGCGGCACTTGTGAGTGTAATGCTAAATCGTAAGGCTGAGGATTTTCAGGATGGTTGTAGGCGAATAACTGCTGCACAGCCATCTGATTTAGCGTCAGCGTCCCCGTTTTATCTACACATAAAACAGTTGCCGAACCGACGGTTTCAACAGCAGAAGTGCGACGTGCTAAGACATGATTTTGAGAAATCCGCCAAGCTCCCAATGCGAGAAAGATCGTCACGACGACGGGAAATTCATTCGGCAAGATTGCCATCGCCAGTGTAATACCTGCGAGGACTCCTTTGAGCCAATCTCCTGTGGTGGCTCCATAAATTATGACAATTGCCACACATAATGCTAGCGCAATCCCAAATAAGCGACTTACCAGCCGATTCATTTCTCGTTGCAGAGGAGTGACTTCTGGCTGGACTTTTTGTAAAGCGTTGCCAATCTTGCCCATCTCTGTCTGTGTGCCGATCGATCGCACCTTTACTATTCCCTGTCCCTGCACCACCAACGTTCCAGAGTATACAAACGGCAACTCATCGCCCCCAGGACGCGCCATTTCTACATCCCCCACAGCGGCAATTTTGCGAACGGGGAGGGATTCTCCAGTTAATAACGACTCATCAGTTGAAAGATTGGTGCAGGATAGGACGATCGCATCCGCAGGTACTCGATCGCCTTCTGCTAGCATTAAAATATCGTCCCGCACCACTTCTCGCCCTGCAATCCGCTTGCGTTGTCCATCTCGAATCACCAAGGCACGAGGACTAGAAAGATCCCGCAAAGCTTCGAGAGCGTGTTCGGTTTTACCTTCTT
>JAYUGZ010000661.1:0-3653 GCA_043767465.1 Cyanobacteriota bacterium | reverse complement strand
AGGGGGGCTGGGGGGGATCTCCGGGTTTGAAAACACGGCCACGCCCTAGGGGGGATCGGGCTTAACTAAACGGTATTTAATTTCATTCTCCCCACCTTTGACGGTAATTCCAAACCTGTCGAGGCAACCAAAAGGGATGATTCCAAGATTTATTTTTCACATTTTTATCTAGAATTTGCGATCGCCAATTTTGCCACATCACCAACAGCCAAATTATCTCGCCAATGCGTCGGCCTTGAATTCCGGCTGCGAATTTGCCGGAGATAAGTTGAGCCGCTAAATCTGGTTTCCAGTGTTTCTCCGATCGCAAAACGGCAGGATTCAACCAATCGCCGATGTCATGCCAAAATTCATTAAAACACCACAAAGTTAAAGGCACGCCCATACCGCGCTTTTCCCGCCAAACTATGTCCGCAGGTAGCCAATTTTCTACCGCCCGTTTGAGAATGTATTTCTCGCAAGCGCCCCGCAAACACAGTTCTCCCGACAGTTGAAATGTCCAGTCTGTGAGGGCAAAATCGCAAAAGGGCGATCGGACTTTTAGACCAAAAGCCAAAGCCAAATTAGTAGCACGCGGATGGATGTTCTGCGCGCCTTTGAGTATCAAACCCGCGCGGCGGAGGCGATGCAACAAAGACCCGCCCACCGCAGGATTAAGAGCCTCTAACAGCCAATTTTGAGGGTGCACATTCTGAACTTCTGTGTAAAATTCCGGCTGATAAACTTTAGATTCGTATCCCCAAAGTCGGTGAAAAGTTCGCATATATTGCAGGGCAAAAGTTTGGTCTCCGGCGGGATTTGCTGCTTGATAAACAGCCGCTGCAATCAGGGGTTTGTTCGTCCATCCTGCAAATAATTGATCGCCACCTTCGCCGTTAAATGCGATCGCACATTCTTGACTTGCAGCCTCATTTAACAGGTAAAGTGGGACTGTAACTCCGTCACCAAAGGGCAAATCTAAAGCTTTCACCGCAGAATGCAAGACTTGTTTAATCCGGCGCGGGCTCGCATCTACCTTGACTAAGGGAATGTTCAGAAAGTAAGCAACTTGTTGAGCCCAAGGATATTCGGGAATTCCGGCATCGCCGAAGTCGAGAGTATAAGCGCGGACTTTGACTCCGGCTTTGACTAATAAGGCTGCGACTACTGAGGAATCTAAACCGCCTGATAGAAATACTCCGACAGTTTCATTACTATTTATATCATAAATTTGACGTTCGACGGCATCTTTAAGTAAGTTTTGCAATTGTGTTATTGCTTCTGCTTCGTCTGGTATTTGTTCTGAACTTTCTCGCCATTGCAACAAGCATTTTGATGGATTTTTGAGAATAACACCGCTATCTCTATCGCACTCCCAAGTTAATTCGGTTCCGGCGGGAACTGCGAACACTTTTTCTACGGGAGTTAAGGGAGTTGGAACGTAGGAAAAACAGCTATAACCGTACAATCCGGGAATGCTAATCTCTGGTTTTTGACAAATATTTAAGAGTAGTTGTAAACTCGATGAAAACCAAATAGTCTGCTCGATTTGCGTCCAATAAAGCGTGACTCGCCCGAAGGGTTCCCGTCCCAAAGTTAGGCAATTTTCGCGGACGTTTACCCAAGCATCGGGTAATAGCAAACCGTTGGCTGATGGATATGTCGATAATCCAGAGGCTGAGAGGGCAGCGATTTGCCAAGTTTTGTCATTTTTTGGGTTTGGCAAGTGTTGCGGGCGATCCTCTTCGTTGGCGCAGCCCCCGTAGGGGCGGGCTTTCCTTCGGATCGCTTCGCTAACGCTAACGCACTCGGTGCTCGCTACATTCCAAATTGGGTGATTTTCGTTGCCTGCGGCGGACAAACTAGACGAATTCTCGATTTTTTGCACTGGGATTTCTCCGCCAGATTTGCTGATAATTTTCGCCAGCAGCGCTTCCAATTTATCGCGACAATCGCAGCCCCAGTATCCTACAAATTGACGCGGTTTGTTTGTCGTTCCCATGTTAAAATAAATCCATAGGCGAGTTTGTGATGATTATTTAACTTCAAAGGACGTACTGCCGATCGCCCGATTTTCAATTAACATTTTAACTTGCCACTTTCCGGTAGCAGCCGCAGTACCAATTTTGTAACGACATTGAGTATTCCAGATTGATTTGTCGATTTCGCGAGTTTGATAGCTGTTTTGTTTGACAACTTGACCGCTGGGGTCAATCCAATCGCAGGATATCGATAGTTTTTTGCCTAATGGTGCATCTTTTAAGGTAGTACGATAAAAGATTTCGGGATTGTTTTGGCGGGAAACAACAGTCAAATTGCCGCCATCATCCTGCACGGAAGTTATGCGGTTTTGTTGCACAGAAATGCGATCGATCGCCTGTCGGCTTTGTTGGATGAAAAATCCGGTAAGTGCGATCGCACCCACAACAACCGCAGCCACTCCTCCAGCAATCCAGCGATTCCTACGCTCCTGCTGTGCCAGTGCTTCCCGGCGCTGCAACTGGATTAAAGCCTCATCTAGCAACTCAGTCGGCAAGCCCAATTCATGCAAAATTTGTGTAACTTCTGCGGAACTAAGTTCAGCTTCTCTGGCATTAGAAAGGCGTTGTACTTCGGCGACTATTTGGGTTAGTTGAGTTTGAGTCAGTCGATTTTTCATATATTAATACCAGGTGAAAAGTTTTTATGAATACCGCTTACTAACATCAGTTAATTACAATCGTAAAACAGACTGAGCTTAAAGTCAATTCATAAAAATCATAATTGTGAGTTCATAAAAGTCATAATTAATTTTTCATCCTCACAAATGTAAGTTTGGTTGAGGAAGGAAACCAAACATTTATCTAATCTTGAGGAAGAAAACCCAACAACTTTACTCATTCGCCCGCTTAGCGGAGCAATATCTACTTTTTGTGCTGTTGAGTTTTGCTGGGAGTTCCCGCAACCAAGAAATTGCTAAAATGAGCTTGTAGCGCGATCGAATTCCCTCAAATGACCAACAGCATAATCGATTCCGAGTCTATAAACACCCACTGGGATTGCCCCGAGTGCGAAGGCACAGGAACAATCAGCACAGAAACTTGCCCCGAATGTCTCGGAGCAAAATACATTGATACTGACGCGATAACTAGCTGGATGCTCGCTTTTCTGGAATCTCGCGGCTGCGATCCAGACGAAATCGACCAATTGCGAACCGAAAACCCAGACCCGCTAACATTAACATTTTGCCTCGAACTTTGTATCGCCCTTAAATAAACAACAAAAACTCTTTCTTTTCTTCTTTTCTCTTCCTTCGCGCCCTTAGCGCCTTCGCGGTTCAATAAAAAAACTCATTCACAAACCGTTAAAAACTGCCACATCAATGCCAATATTCATTTCTCCTGAACCGGATGCTGCCCATAATAAGGCAAAGCATCCCACCAATCAGGACGACTTCCTTGTTTCCACTGCAAATAAGCCAAATCCAACACACCAGAAACCGACGCACCCAACTCGCTGCCAACTTCAATCAACTGATAGGAATTTTCCCAACTTTCCAGCTTTTCCTGCCAAGATTCCGCCGTCATTACCGAATCAGAAAATAACTCAGTTACACCACAATTACTGTTAACTGAATAAACAGCGCCAAATAATTGCCCCCGCTGTGCAGGTATTTGCAGCGCGATATCATCTCT
>JAYUGZ010000660.1:0-23901 GCA_043767465.1 Cyanobacteriota bacterium | reverse complement strand
CCAGAAACCAAACCAGCCAGCGAGTACATTGACGGTGCAATCATTCAAAAACCCATGCCTCAAGGAGAACATAGTGTCATTCAAGGCGAGTTGACAAGTGCTGCTAATGCTGCTCTCAAACCTCAAAAGGTGGCGCGAGCATTTCCAGAACTACGGTGCGTTTTTGGCGATCGAGCGATCGTTCCCGACGTGAGTGTATTCACTTGGGAGCGCATTCCCCGTAACGAAAATGGTGGTGTGGCAAATGTGTTTGCGATCGCCCCGGATTGGACAATTGAAATCCTCTCCCCCGACCAAAGCCAAACTAAAGTTACTAAAAATATTTTACATTGTCTGAAACACGGAACTCAACTGGGTTGGTTAATCGATCCAGAGAAGCGATCGGTTTTTGTATATCGGCCGAATCAATCAACAGAGGTGTTTGACGAACCGGAACAGTTATTGCCCGTGCCATCTTTTGCCAGGGAATTGCAACTGACAGTAGGAGATTTATTTGGTTGGCTATTAGAGTGAAACAACATAATACGCATACCTGCGACAATACAAACAACTATGAAAAATAATAAACCAGCTTTGATCCTGACTGTACTCGTCGTTTTGGGGCTATTTAGTCTGGCTGGAGCCGTGATTTGGCTGGGTCTGAAAATGCAGTCAAATAACCCAGCAGCTTCTGTAGCACCGGTTTCTTCCACCAGTGCGCCAAGTACAGAAATACCCCAGCAATCGGGCGAGGCGGCCCAAGAAGTAAATCAAATTCCGCTGGAGAGCGATCGCAGTGTAGACTATCGGAAGCTGCGCGATAATTTGCTCCAGAAAAACTGGAGAGCAGCCGATCGCGAAACCTACGAACGCTTGCTGGAGGCTGCAGGCCCGAAAGCCCGATCGACCGGCATGATTCCTAAACAAGAAATGGAGTTGCTCTCTTGTAAAGATTTGCAAACGGTCGATCGGCTGTGGAGTAGCGCCAGCAACGGGTTATTTGGCTTTACGGCTCAGCAGGGCGTGCTCAGAGCTCTCGGAGACTACCGCAAAATGTACGATGAGGTGGGATGGCAAAATCGATCGGGCGAATGGGCGATCGAATGGACATACAATCCGCAAATCAAACGCATGGATTACAAACCCGGAAAAGAACCAAACTTTACCAAACCTCCAGCCGGACATTTCCCTACAGTTGAACGAGGCTATAATTTTGATGCTTCCTTAGACGCTGCCCTGAAAAGATGCAAATTCTGAGTAATTGACCGAAGATCAGACGTACGGTTGAAACCGCGTCTATACAAACGATGTCCGCCGGACGCCGACTGAAGAGAATAACCTAATTTTAACCCAATACGCTGTTAACTGAACCGTATTGAATTTTCACCGCCTGCTCTTCAACCCGCGCACCATCCGGGTTTTGTCTGTATAGGCGCGGTTTTAACGGTACGTCTGATCTCCTGGATCAATGACCAATAAGTAATAACCAATGACCAATAACTAATAACCAATAACTAATAACCAATAACTAATAACCAATAACTAATAACCAATAACTAATAACCAATAACTAATAACCAATGACTAATTACTTCCCCTCGATATATTGTTTTAAAATATTCCGAATTTGTTTGAGCTGAAATCTCTTAGCAAGTTGGCGCAGCTTCGCAGCAAACGGCACTAACTTTGGTCCCAAACTTTCCAGCTTAGCACTCTCCTCAAAAATCTCTTCAATATCGCCCATAGCTGCGAGTTTCAAAAGTTTTGCTACCGACTCAGCAGCCGCAGGTAACAGAGCAGAATAAGCAGGCAAATTAGATACTGGTGACAAACTGGGAGTTTTGCAGTTTTTACTTTCGGCAGATTCCTCGTAAATCCATTCTAGTCCTAAATGTACGCGCAACTGTTCCAAAAAGTGATTTGCTTCGATCGGCTTGGGAAGAAAATCGTTGCATCCTGCAAGGATGCTCTCTTGCTGCGTAGCCTCGAAAACGCTAGCTGACAGAGCGATTAACACGACATCTTTTAATTCCGGCAACTGCCGCAATCTCCTGGCAGTTTCTAAGCCATCCATTACAGGCATCCGCAAGTCCATTAAAATCACATCCGGTAAAAATTGAACTGCTTTGCAGAGGCATTCTTGACCGTTTTGTGCCTCTGCAATTTCAAATCCCAAACGCCCCAGCAGCCTGCACAACAAATCGCGATTTAGTTGATTATCGTCCACGATTAGCACTTTTCGCTGGTTGCCGACAAAACCCACAAGCCAGCGTTTGTCCCGCAAAGGAGACACCTCCAAATACTGTTTGGCTGCGGGCAATTCTAGATCCAGCCAGAAAGTGCTGCCTTTTGCAAAAGTGCTGTTGACGCGAATTTCGCTGCCCATCAATTTGGCTAATTTCTGACTTATTGAAAGTCCCAAACCAGTACCTTCAACAAATGTATTCCCTCCTACTTGGTGGAAGGGTAAAAATATTTCTTCTAACTTGCTTTTATCTATTCCTGTGCCAGTATCCTCTACTTGAAAGCGGATTTTTAAAGCGTGTTTGGCTGCGATCGCATTGTGGGCGAAGCGCAGATAATTTTGTTTCAGTTCCGAACTCAAAATCGCGAATTCATAATTTTCTCCTTGACCTCGACTCCAGGCTCCTGTGCCTACATAACCGACTTTGAAAGTCACTCCGCCACTGTTAGTAAATTTAACGGCATTGCTGAGTAAATTAATGAGGATTTGGCGCAATCTTTTTTGATCGACACGGACGCAGTTAGGCAGGGGAGATACTTGTTCGTAATTGAAAGAAATTCCTTTTTGAGCTGCCCGCATCTGAAACAGGTCGGCAATGTTTTTTGTGAAATTTAGAAAATTTAACTCTTCTGGGTAGAGTTCCATTTTTCTAGCTTCGATTTTGGAAAGGTCTAAAACATCGTCGATTAACATCAGCAGGTGTTCACCGCACTGTTGAATGTTGCTGAGACTTTCTTGCTGATCTGAGTTTAAGTCTTTGTCGGCTTTGAGGATTTGAGCGTAACCTAAAACGCCGTTTAAAGGCGTGCGCAGTTCGTGGCTCATGTTGGCAAGAAATTCGCTTTTGGCGCGGTTGGCGGTTTCGGCGGCGAATGCGGCTTGTTGCAGGGCGGCTTCTGCTTGTTTGCGATCGGCAATTTCGGTTTGTGCTTGTTGAAATAGCGTCGATTGCTGGATCGCGATCGCCAATTGGACGCACAATTGCCGCAGGGATTCTATTTCTGACGAATCCCAGCAACGGGGGCCGCTGCAATCGTGGGCGATCAGCAGTCCCCAGAGCTGATTTTCTGCGGTCGGTTGGGTCTGGGAAATGCTTTCTCGTGCTTTTAAAATCGGCACTACTAAGTTAGCTTTTACTTCAAATTCTTCGAGAAAATTAATGTGGCATTCGCTCAGATCTTCACGGTAGATATCTTCGATAGCTCGAATACAGCCTTGCTGGTAAATACCAACAAATCTCTCTATAAAACAAGGATCGAAATTGTTCAAGCCTTGCAGAGAAATTCGAGCGTTAGCCACAGATTCCACAACTACCATGCCGCTCCAGTCGGGATTAAAGCGGTAAATGACTGTGCGGTCTGTTTGCAAAAATTGCCGCACTTGTTCGACAGCAGCGGTGAGGATTTCTTCTAAATTGAGGGAGGAGCGAATGCGATCGAGCATGGCAACTACCAGCCGCTCTCGCCTTAATTGCTGTAGCAGCGCCATCTCGGCTTGTTTGCGATCGGTAATGTCAGTAATTACTCCCACTAATCCGATTAAATTGTCAGTTTCATCTTTAATGCAGTCGGCGCGAAATAAAGTTGTTACCAGTTGGTTGCTTTTAGTTTTGATTTTGAGTTCGCCTTGCCAAGATTTACCTTTACGGATGGTTTTAAACATTTCTAGTAGCACTTGAGTTTGCGGGTAAATTGCCCTTGCTCCACCTGCTGTGTTCAGTTCTTCTGCTGTGTAGCCGTACCGCTGAATAAACGCCTGATTGTGGTAGATCGATCGCCCTGTCAAGTCAGCAATGCCGATCGCATCACTCGTACTTTCTACCGCTTGAGTCACCCGTAGTAGGTCTAATTCTGCTTGTTTGCGATCGCTAATATCAGTAATACTGCCGATATAGCCTTTAATTTCCTGCTTTTCTCCGATTTCGGCGATCGCCTGACCGATCGCCCAAATTACCCGACCATCTGGATGCTGAAAGCGGTATTCTGATTTAAAAGGAATTTTGTCAATAATGGCTCGATACCATTCATTTTTAACCCGCTCCGCATCATCGGGATGAATGCCATACATCCAGCCAGTTTCTGCTGCTAATTCTGCGTTTAATCCCGTGATTTCGCTCCACCGCTGATTCACATAAAAGCAATTGCCAAACGCATCGCTGTGAAATATGCAAACCGGCGATGCTTCTGCCAAAGTTTGATAGCGTCGCTGGCTCGATTGCAGTGCGGATTCTGCTTGTTTTCTTTTGGTAATATCGCGGACGATCGAAATTATCTCGCCGCCTGCAAGCATTGTCAGCGACAATTCTTGAGGGAACATAGTACCGTCGCGGCGCTGACCGGTCGCTTCTATATTGCAGTACCCTTTTTCCTGGACGAGCGGCATTACTTCTCGTTCAAGATATTGAATTTCAGCAGGGCTGTAGAGCATTTTCCATTTCTGACCGTGCAGTTCTCTAGCACTAGCCAAACCATACATCTTGAGATAAGCCTCGTTTGAATAAATACATTCTTTACGATCGTTAAAAATAGCGATGCCGTCATAAGCAGCGCTCATAGCGACTGCTTGCCGTCGAAGTTCCGACTCAGCTTGTTTGCGAGAGGTAATGTCGTGACCGACTGAGTAGATTAAACCTTCTTCGCTAAATGGCGATGCCGTCCACAGCAGGCATTTGTAAGAACCGTCTTTGCAGATATAGCGGTTTTCAAAGCAGATACTGGACGTACCGGCGATTAGTTTTGCCCCTTCCGCTGCGGTAGCTTCTCGATCGTCTGGATGAACAAATTCGAGCATCGGCTGGGAAAAAAGTTCGGCGCTGCTGTAGCCCAAGGCCGTTGACCACGCCGGGTTTAAACGTTTAAAATAGCCGTCGAAACCGACAATGCAAAGCAAGTCTAAGGAGATGGTAAAAAAGCGATCGCGCTCTGTTTGTGCCTGCTTTAATTCAGTGATATCCATCACTAAACCGTCCCAGAGAATATCGCCTTCGCTCCCAGAATTGCTCGGAGTCTTCAGCCTTTCGGGTCTCGCAGCTCCTTGCAGCCACTTAACTTTTCCCGATGGCATGGTGTGCCGCCACTGCTGCTGCCAAGGTTCCAGGGTAGCTGCTGAAACTGCGATCGATGCTTCTAAATCTAAGATATCGTCTGCGTGAATTCCTGTGAAAATTAGTTCCGCATTTTGCTCTATTTCTTTAGCCTCTAATTCGTACAGTTTGCGGCTGCCTGAAGAGACGTAGGGAAAAGACCTTTCTCCAGTTACTGACCTTCGGAATTGATAAATTGCTCCTGGCAGGTTAGCTACCAGTTTTTGAAATCGAGCTTCGCTTTGTTCCAAGGCTCTTTGCTGCCGTCTGTATTCGGTAAAATCTCTAATTGTGCCTACTATTACTTTACTGCCGTCTGCTCTTTTAAAGACGCTTTTCTTGGTAGAAATGATGTGTTCTTTCCCGGCGGCATCTGTGAATTTTTCTTCGGTTTCCAAGCAGATACCAGTTCTCAATACTTCTTCATCTTTTGTCCAAAAAACATCAGCTTCTGATTTGGGGAAAAAGTCATAATCTGATTTGCCAATTAGTTCTTGTCGCGATTTGCCGATCAACTGACAAAAAGCATCATTTAGTATCATCCAGCGGTGCTGCTCGTCTTTGACAAAAATCGGGTCAGGAGTGGCATTGATGGTGTGGTTTAAAAATTCTTCAGACGCTTTGAGCTGCGCTTCGTAGCGGTAGCGATCGCTCACATCTAACACTACTTCAATTATCCGGTCTATCGACCCATCCAGACCGCGGATGCAGCGCAGCGAAACCCGCGTGTAAACTATTTCGCCGTCTTTTTTGAACCACCTTTTGTCTGAGATGTAACCGTCGGTTTTACCTGCTAACATCTCAGACAATTTTTCAAAATTGGCATCAAAATCCTCTGGATGAGTCAACTCCAGCCAATTCTTTTGCACGAGTTCGTCGCGCTCGTATAAGAGCAAATTGCACAGCACATCGTTAACTTCTATCCAATGGCAATTTTCACCACTTGCGGGGTGAATAATTGGAGCAACGATGGCAATTCCGATCAGGGAATTTTCCACCACCGAGCGATATTTTTCTTCGCTTTTTCGCAAAGCATCTTGACTATTCTGGCGTTCTCTGGCGTAACGGAGCGATCGCATTAACAGTTCGCCATCGATTTTTCTTTTGACTAAATAATCCTGTACGCCCACCGAAATCAACCGCAGAGCTTGCTCTTCGTCGTTTTGGGCGGTCAAAACTACGATCGGCACATTTACCCCGTACTCCTGTACCCGAGCCACCGTCTCGATCCCAAAGCTGTCTGGGAGTGAAAGGTCTAATAAAATTATGTCAAAAGTTTCTTGATTCAATCGCTGCTGTGCTTCGCTGAGGCGCTCTACTTTCGTCAGCAATATACGCTGCGGGCCGCTAATTCCTGACAGCAAATCTTCAATAAGCTCAGCTTCCTGAGGGTTATCTTCTACTAACAGAACTTTCAAGCAGGTAGGAGGCAAAGCTAAGTTAAAAACTGCTTTCATAATATTTATTAATCAAAAGTTTTATCAAGCTAACTTGGATTTTATCTTTTATTGCCGGGGCAGTTATTGAATTGCACCTACACATACATCGGCGGTCAGATTGCGGTGTGAGCGATCGCTACAAAAATGGTGTTTAGGAGCTATAATCATATCACGAACTGACTCGGCTGTCAACGCAAAACATTTTTTATTCTAACTGGCAATTTAACTTCTACCTTCTAGCTTCTGCCTTAAAATATAAGATTTAATTCAGCTTGCCCTGCCTTCTAGCTTCTACATATAGCGGATCGAGCTCTCATATTCGCGGACGACTCGCCAAACCGGGCATAGGCCAAACCGGGCATACCTCACTTTTTTTAGAACCGCTATAAGTGCCTGCATGATGTCTCCATTAAGCGAGAGTAAAGTGAAAAGTTGAACCTTGACCAGGTTCCGACTCCACCCAAATATATCCGCCGTGACGTTCCACAATTTTTTGACAAATTGCTAAACCAATACCCGTCCCAGAATATTCTCTTTGAGTGTGCAAGCGCTGGAAAATTTGAAAGATGCGTTCTTGATGCTGCGAAGCAATCCCAATTCCATTATCCGAGACCGAAAATAACCAGTTTTCCTCCTGTTGGCAAGCGGTAATATGAACCTGCGGCGGTGCATCATGGCGATATTTAATTGCATTGCCGATTAAATTTTGAAATAGCTGTACGAATTGAGAAATATCCCCCATTACCGCTGGTAATTGGGTGTAAGTAACAACTGCTTGAGTGTCGCGAATCGCCCCTTGCAGGTTGACGATTGCTTGCTGGACTGCGTGATTGCAATCTGTCATTTGAAAAGGTTCCCCACTCCGACCAACTCGCGAATATTCGAGCAAATCGTCAATTAAAATTTGCATTCTCGTGCAGCCCTGAACAATATTGCCGATAAACTTAATAGCTTGGCTGTCGAGTTGGTCTTTGTAGCGTTTTTCTAAAAGTTGAGCGTAGCTAGCAATGGTTGCTAAAGGCGCTTGCAAATCGTGAGAAGCCACATAAGCAAATTGTTCTAGTTCTGCATTTGATCGTGCCAATTCTTGGTTAGATTTTAAAAGAGCAGATTCGGCACGTTGGCGGTTCGATATCTCTTGTTGCAGCAGCAAATTTTGGTCTTGCAAAGCTTTTTCAACGGCGCGGCGGTTGCAGATTTCTTCTAGTAGTATTTGGTTTTTTTCGTAAAGAGTTTTTTCAACGGCTAAGCGGCTGCTAATTTCTTCTTGAAGCAGCACATTTTGTTCTTTTAGCTGCTTTTGTAAATTCCGCAGAGTGAGGTGACTTTCAATGCGAGCGAGGACTTCTTCAAACTGAAATGGTTTGCTGATGTAGTCAACTGCTCCCACAGCAAAAGCGTTTACTTTGTCGAATACTTCATCTTTAGCGCTGATAAAAATTACCGGGATTTCGCGAGTTTTCGGTTCAGATTTTAGGTGCTGGCAGACTTCGTAACCGTTCATTTCTGGCATCATGATGTCGAGCAAAATCAAATCCGGCGGATTAGAATTGCACGCTCTCAGAGCCATTTGCCCGTTAATCACGCAGCGGGGCGCGTACCCCCGATGAGTCAACATCGTAGATAACAGGCGCAGGTTTTCGGGCGTATCGTCTACTACTAAAATGTTTCCTAATGGTGTGACTGGTTGTTGATTGTTCATTAGATTATTTTCCAAAATATAAAGGAAGTTCGGCAGCGAGCAATGTACGGGATGTAACGGATGGAAAGAAGACGGAAGGCCGAAGAAGGAATCTTTCGGAAGGGTTTCAGTAATTAAGAACTTCTTCACCATCTGGTGGTTCCTATGTTTTATTTTTAACTGATGCAAAAAAAAGGTTTCCTAGTAGGAAGATTGGGTAAATAAAACGAGTAACTCGCTCATACACCAGTTTTTTAGCCGTGTTTTTTTTGCAATTGCTGTGACTCTTCGTTTACCAGAAAGAATTGGTTTAAAGCCTCCACCCTTGTAGGGAGAAATTAAAATCAGACTATTCATTACTCCAATCCTCGGACTTATGATTGTCAAGTGCACTCATCTGTCGAGCGGTCAACTGTCAACTGAATGAACAATCCTCAAACTCCCAGCAGTAGAGTCAGAGCATTATTGTACCAAGTCAATCCTTTATCTAAAACCTTAAATCCAGCTACTTTACACATAGATTCTAAAGCAGAAGCTGTAGGCAGCCACCACCAAGGCCCAAAGTTGTCGATCTCAAAAACTGCTTTCTCAATTACTCCCAGAATTGGTGTGCCGTAGGTGTACTGCTGCCAGTAAGCTGTTAAGATAGCTCGTTCTGCTTCGTTCAAAGCGGGAAGGAAGATTACCCCAGAAGCTGGAATTTCGTAGCGTCCCCGCTCGTTTTCTATAAGTTCTTGGGTAATCGCTGAAGTTAAGATTAAATACTGCCCTGTTATTTGACGCAAGCTAATTAAAATTTGCAAAGGGTGGGGGTGATGGTACAAAACTCCTGCACAGTGAACTACATCGTAAGGCTGGCCAATTTCTGCAAGCTGAATCTGAGTTAGATCTCGACTGATACAATTATAATTAGCAATATTTAAACTTGCCATGCGATCGCGAAAATCTTGCCACATTTGTGCGGATGCGGGTGTAACATCAATCATTGTCAGAGAAACTGCACCGTATTTGCTGGCTACAGATACTTTTTCGTTGACAGTTCCCCACAATCCACCGACTTCTGCAAAAGTGTGATTTTTGACGACTCGGGCAATGTAGCGATCGCGAATATCGTCAGTCTCCAACTCTGATAGTATACTGCGATCGCCCGACAAGTGCTTTTTCTCCACAACTTCCGCCAATTTCCCAGATATTGCTGCATCTTCTGGCCTAATTTCTAACGCCATCAAGTACAAAACAGTCGCTTCATCCAGCCGATCGCACTCAGCAAACTTTTGGGCAATTTCGCAGTAAAATTCAGGAGCGTGCAGCGGCTGCAATTCGTGGTGATAGTAACTGGTGGCGGCGTCTAAACCTCTCGGAGTTCTTTTGATCAGAGCATCGCCTAACTTGGTGTAGATATTGGGGAGATCCGGCTGAATTTGCAGGGCGCAAAGGTAAGCAGAAACAGCCTCGTTCCACTCGTGCATCTGGGTCAAAGCATCGCCTAAATTGTAATAAGACCAAGAAAGATGGGGGTTGAGTTCAATAGCACGCTGATAAGCAGTAGCTGCTGCTTTCCACTGCTGGGTTTTTAACAGCGCTTCTCCTAAATTGTGGTAAGTCCAAGAAAAATCTGGATTGAGTTCGATAGCCCGCTGGTAGGCGAAGATTGCTGCCAACCAATCCTGGAGTTTAGCTAAAGTTAATGCTAAATTATAATGAGACCAAAAGAATTCGGAATTCAGGGCGATCGCCCGCTGGTAGGCTACGGCAGCTTCCGACCATTTTTCTAATTTAAAAAGCGCATCTCCCAACTTGTGACAAGAACCCGAAAAATTTGGGTCTAAGTCAACAGCGCGCTGGTATGCTGCGGCGGATTCCGACCATTTTTCTAATTTGCTATAAGCTTCGCCGAGGCTGTAATAAGACCACGAAAAGTCTGGGTTAATTTCTACAGCCGTGCGGTAGATTATGACAGCTTCTTGCCATTGCTCTAACTTCAGCAGAACTGCACCTAAATTGGAATAAGACCAAAAAGAATTTGGATTTAATTCAATACTTTCGCGGTAGGCAGCATCGGCTTCGCGCCAGAGTGCCTTGGCTTGCAAAACATTGCCTAATTTGTAATGAAACTCGGAAATATCCGGATGAAGTTTGATAGCTTTGCGGTAGTTGACAATAGCTTCTTCCCACTGTTTTAACTGGCTAGCAGCTTCGGCTAATTGGCAATAAGCCTCGCAACAACTAGAGTTTAAATAAATGGTGCGGTGGTAACAAATCAGCGCTTTTTCTGGCTTGTTTTGCGCCAACAACTTATTGCCCAAATCCAGATATTCTTCCGCTATTTCGAGCGGTTCCACCATCAGCGCTTGATACCAGCAATCTGTCGCTTCTTCGGCTTGACCGACTTCCGTAAATATCCGGCTCAAATTGCGGTAAAATCCTGCAAAGTCGGGTTGCAGGGAGATGGCTTTTTGGTAACAGGCGATCGCCTCTTGCCACTGTTGTAAACTAGCGCAGACTGTGCCGAGGTTAGCAAAAGCTTCGGCAAAATCCGGTTTGTGGGCGATCGCAACTTTATACCAATATCGAGCGTCTTCTAGCTTACCCTGAGCTTGCAGCGCCTTTCCTAGGGTTTTGCAAGTCTCGGCGGAATCGGGGTGCGATGCCAAAAAATCGGTACCTAGGGCGATCGCCTCATCCAACTTTCCGGCGGATAAATATAATTGGGCCTGTTTCTGTAAATCAACCGCTGCTGTTTCTGAATTCACTGCTTGCGTTCCTGTTTGGTAATAATTGCCTGTATAATTGTAGGGCAAAACTCGTCTAATTTTTCACTCATGCACAGACATCTCCCTACCTGTAAATACCGGATAACCTGCATGACATTTGTGCGATCATAATTTAAGTTAATTTGCACAGAAGTTAAGGGAAAACCAATTTCGATTAAACTCAGATAGCAACAGGTTAAGTAAATTTCCCCAATAAAACGCCAAATACGGCTCGCGCTCAACTTTGCTGTATATGTCTTCTTCCTTCTTCCTTCTTCCTTCTTCCTTCTAATTAACAGCGAGATAAGTAATGTCAGCAGCGACTCAGACACCGCAAGTCAGTGTAATTATACCAGCATACAACGGATCTCGCTACATTGTGCAAGCCGTAGAAAGCGCCTTGTGCCAAACTTTTACAGATTGGGAAATTATTGTTGTAGACGACGGCTCTACGGATGAGACACATCAGGTATTGCAGCCTTATTTTCACAGAATTCGCTACATTTATCAGGAAAATCGAGGAGTAGCAGCCGCCCGGAACCGAGGAATTCAGGAAGCTAAAGGCGAATTCATAGCTTTTTTAGATCAAGATGACTTCTTTTTCCCCGATAAATTAGCAGCACAAATAGCGCTGTTTCGCTCCTCACCATCCTTAGGAATTGTTAACAGCGGCTGGCGTTTAGTTAACCAGCAAGGCGGTGCGATTTCCGAAATCACACCTTGGCTGTATTTCCCCAAATTAAACTTAGAAACTTGGATAGTACAAATGCCCGTACTTCCCAGCGCCATGATGTTTTCGCGCCAGTGGCTGGAAAATGCAGGCGGGTTCAATTCAGAATTTGATTCAGTAGACGATTCAGATTTAGTGTTACGTTTAGCAGTGTTGGGTTGCGAAGCAGCTTGGCTGCGTCAAATCACAGTATCCTACCGCCAGCACGACCAAAATGTATCAATAAAAAAAGCCCTGAAACAAGCAAATCTTTTTATTACCTTAAAACAGCAATTTTTCGCCCAACCAGATTTACCGCAGCACATCCGCGAATTAGAAAATCCGGCTTTCTACGAAGCATTGACTTGGATGGCATGGCAATTGTACTATAGTAGCTATCCAGTCGAGGCAGTTGAATTTTTCCAAAAATCTATCCCTTACAGTCCTTATCCTCTAAGGCCAACAGTCACAGATTGGCAGAAACGTCTGAGTGCTATCGCTCAAAGTTACGGAGTGACAATCGACTTTCAATCATTAAGAAACTTATCAGAATGGAAAAAAATAATGGCTAGTATACCTACCTCAAAAACACCGCGAGTCAGCGTAATCATCCCGGCATACAACTGCGAACGCTACATTAGTAGAGCCGTAGAAAGTGCTGTACATCAAACTTACCAAGACTGGGAAATTATTGTCGTAGACGACGGATCTACAGACAATACAAGGCAAGTTTTAGAGCCTTACCGCGATGTAATTCAGTACGTTTATCAGGAAAATAAAGGAGCAGCAATAGCTCGAAATCGCGCTTGCGAACTGGCTAAAGGCGAATTCTTAGCTTTTCTAGATGCCGACGACTTTTTTCTGCCCGAAAAACTCGCCAAACAAATTGCTTGTTTTGAAGCTAGTCCCACTTTAGGGATGGTACAAAACGGCTGGTTAATGGTCGATGAAACTGGAAAAGATATCTACCCAGCTATGCCTTGGGAAGACTCACAAAACTTAGATTTAGAAAGCTTTGTCCTGCAAAAAAGTGTGCGTCCTAGCGCCATGATGCTGCGACGCGAGTGGTGGGAACGTCTGGGCGGTTTTGACCCTCGCTTTCCGCCAACAGAAGATTTAGATTTTGCTTTGCGTTTGGCTTTAAAAGGGTGCAAATGTGTTTGGTTGAAAGAGATATTAACCTGCTACCGCCAGCATGATAAAAATCTCATGTCCGGCGGGCCAAAAGTGATGGAAAGTATGGAAATTGTGATGGAGCAATTCTTCACAAGACCCGATTTGCCCGATCGCATACGCAAACTAAAAAAGGCAGAACGTTACAAGTCTTTAGTGTGGATAGCGTGGCGGATGTACCACGACGGATATTTGCCCGAGATGGTCGAGTGTTTGAAAAAATCCCTTTACTATACTCCTTATAATGGCACAGAAACAGTTTTTAAATGGTTGGAAACTTTTAGAGTTTCTTCGGAAAAATACACGAACAACTTTGATGCTTATGCCTTAACCAATTTAAAAGAATGGCAAGACATAGTGGTGGAGGCAGTCAACAATACTTATCCATTGAAATCTGCGCCGAGTTCAAGTGGCCGCAAGCTTGCACCGCACGTACTCCTGTACGCAGAAGACCACGGAATCGGCGGTTTGGCGCAGTTCAACCACTCGCTGCTTTGCAAATTAGCAGCGGACGGCTACCGAGTTACTAGCGTGCAAACTCAAGCTTCTAATCCTTTAATTACCGAACAGCAGCAGTTAGGTATAGAGCATATTTGGCTGGAGTTCGATACGATGAGGGAGTTTTTGCGAATTGCCTACAATTGTACGGATGCTGAAAGAATTTATGCGGAATCTCAACCGGATTTAATTATATTTAGCGATGGCTGGCCGATGGCAAATTTTGCGGCGAAACAAGTTGCGATCAAGCAAAACATACCTTATGTAATTACTCTCGGTTATATCGATCGCACTTATCAACATTTCAACCGCGGCGATCAAGTTCCCTATTTCGATGCAGTGGCATATCAGTACAATTTAGCCAAAGCCGCAATCGCTGTTTCCCACGAAAATTTAAACTTGTTCAAGAGGTTGTTCAAAATGCCTCTGGAACAGGGAAAAGTCATTTATTACGGCAGGCCGAACAGTTATTTTGAACCGCCCAATCTCTCAACTCGCCAACGCCTGCGCCAAGAACAAGGCATCCCCGAAGAGGCTGTGGTTTGTTTCACGGCGGCGAGACTGACTCCAATTAAAGGATATCAGTATCAATTGCAGGCGATCGCCAAACTGAAAAATCTACCAATTTGGCCCCAGCTATATTTCGTTTGGGCCGGCCCAGGTTCCACCACTCACGATAATATGGAGCCGGAATTGAGAGCAACCGTCAGCCAATTAGGAGTCACCGAACAAGTTAAATTCATCGGCCAGCGGTGGGATATTGCCGATTGGTTAGATGCCAGCGACATCTTTATTTTATCATCCAAAGCAGAGGGAATGCCGCTAGCAGTGATGGAAGCAATGGCGAAGGGATTGCCCGTAATTGCTACAGCAGTCAGCGGCATTCCCGAAGAGTTGGGAGATACCGGAAAGTTAATTGCCGATCCGACAATTGATCCGCAACAAACAGCACAAGACTTAGCCACAACGGTAGAACTCTGGGCGCAAAATTCAGAATTGCGGAGGTTGGCTGGACAAGCTTGTAAACTGCGGGCAGAAGAACTTTTCAAGGAAGAACGGATGGTTTTGGAATACGCAGAAGTTGTCGCCCAAGTCTTGTCTGCTAGTGGCAATCGAGACGAATTTGCGTTAGCGAAGCCCGCCCCTACGGGGGCTGCGCCAACGAAGAGGATCGCCCCCAAAGTCCAAAAGCAGATCCAGAAAGTTGACAGTATGCTCCATTACTATTATCTAGTATGGCAGGCTTGGCAAGCTTGGGATCGCGGAGATCAGTCTGGGATGCTTGACAAGTTGCAGTCAGCTTGGAAATGCACGCCATTGTTGACAAGCGAAACTATCTTGAGTTGGATCACAAATTTTGTTGCCTTATCTTCAGAAAAGGGTGGTCAACTTGATACTTGTTCGCTAATTAATTCCGAAGCTTGGCAAGAATTGATGGAATTAGTACAGGGTTTTGAAGTTGCCTTGTCTGTTCGTTAAGACTTTTTGGAGTCGGCGGTTTCAACCGCCCAGTCTTCTACAAACCCTAGCCACCAGATACAATATGCAATTCACCTTCAAGTTCAAACCTATTAATAAGCTGCTACCAATTTGCTTAGCTGTGGTAACTGTCCTGTTAATCGCGTATTTTGGGCAGCAAAATGCGATCGCCCAAATGCGATCTAATATCACAGTCGATTTTGGACAACCAGCTACTGGTATCACGTCCATGAGCGGCATCCTGCACGGAATCGACCCCAGCAAGCCCCCGGACAGCTTGGTCAAACCCTTGCAGCCGAAGCTGTGGCGCGCGGGAAGACTCGATGTTTACGATCGCGTAATCGCCAGCGGAGCCGAATTTCAACTATTAGTTAGCGACCTCTGGGGCTACGGCAGCAATCCCAAAGGCTGGCCGTATCAAAATTACCCGGCGTGGGAAGCATTCATCCGACAGTTAGCCCAGCAAAATAAAGGCAAAAAAATTATTTGGGATATCTGGAATGAACCAGATTTAGCAAATCCATTTTGGAAAGGAAGCAGAGAACAATTCTTTGAAACTTACAAAAGAGCTTACAAAATCTTGCGGCAAGAATTGGGGCCGTCAGCCATGATTGGCGGGCCGAGTATCAGCACTTACAACAAAGAATATCTCGCTGCTTTTTTGGATTACTGCAAAGCGAATAAACTAGAAGTAAATTTTCTAGCTTGGCACGAACTAAACGATACGATAATTTTATTTGTGGACGATCACGTAATCGATGCTAAACGCAATTTTCAACAAAGTCCTTTTTACAAGGAACTGAAATTGCAAAAAATTTACGTCAACGAAATTGTCGGGGAATTAGCTCAGTATCAGCCTGGGGAAATCTTAGGTTATTTGTATAACTTGGAGTATGCAAAAGCAGACGGTGCTTGCAGAGCTTGTTGGGATACAACAGTAGGTAAAAAAGTTAGCAATTGCTTCAATAATACGCTGACAGGGATGGTTACGCCTAATACTTTTGAGCCTAGGGCTGCTTGGTGGACATACAAAGCTTATGCTGACGGAGTGAATTCGCGGGTGCTGAGCCGATCGGATAACGATCGCCTTGTCGCTTTAGCCAGTAAGTCAAATCCCGAAGGTAAAGCACAGGTACTTTTGGGTTATTTCGATCGCAATTATTCGTCAGCCACAACTGTTACTTTGAATCTGGCGAATTTGCAGCAGCTAGGTATTCAAAAGGGTCAGAAAATTAGTCTCAAATTAGAAAAAATCCCCAATAATCTAGAAGGTGCTGTGCAAAAACTTGTCACGGTTAAAGAAGAAAGTGTTTCTGTTGTTGGCAATAACTTGAATTATGTTATTTCTAACTTCAATGTACATGAAGGTTACTTGTTGACTATCAAGCCCTAGATCCCCCCTAACCCCCCTTAAAAAGGGGGGGACAAGAGCGATCAAAGTCCCCCGACTATCCGGGGGATTTAGGGGGATCTGGCCTCGGCTAAAAGCGAGATTTCTCAAGTTCCTACAAATACATAGAGTTTAGTTGGGATTATGCAAAGATTTTTGCACAGATTCCAACCATTCTCTGGCTGTTTGATTCTCTGAGTTTGGGTCATAATAACAGCCTAATTCATGGAGGATGAATGTTTCTAAGTCGGCTGGGGCGATCGGCATTTCTAGCAATTTGCTAAGTTCTTCCGATGTCGCTTCAATACTTTCGGGCGGTTCGCTGCTCAGGTAGTTGTTCACTACATCGCTGGCAGTTTCAGCTTCTAGCGGCCAGTCTTGGTGAAAGTAGGAACTGAAAAATTGGGTTAAATTAGGAAATTGATTGATCATTCGGGATAAGCTGTGCGAATAAAGTATCCTGGAGATAATTTGGTGCTGCGATCGAGGATTATTTTCAGGCGAGATGCTGAAGTTGCTTTGGATGCGCGGCGGCGCAGAGTAATGCCAATTATTCTGTTGGTGTCGTATTCGATCGTATAACGATTGCCTCTTTTTTTCATCCAGGAGTCGATCGCACTTTTATTTCTGTCCATTGCTTCAGCAATCGCCGCTTCGGCGACGGAACGGTCACTAAAGGAAGATGCAGCAGGAATTCTCGTTTCCCTGGCAAGTCGCTGTGCTAGTTCTGCTTCTGTTTTGCCAACGTGCCTCTCTAAGGTGTGTCCTCCTGCTGCTTCGTGAAAGTCCAATCCGCCGCCCGGTATGTTGGGTACAAAGGCTATGGTGGTTTGTGGTATAGTTGAGAGTCCAGGTGTCAAAACCGTGGCGTAAACACCAGGTATTGCTGATTGGAATAAGATAATTATTGAGGCGATCGCGCATATTATACCTAAAAACTCTTTTAGGCGATCGAGTTGAGTTTTCATTGCGGCTTCCGATCTTCAGTATAATAGTTGTCTACTGTTGTTTGTCTGTTTCCTACTTTACCATTGGTGAGTTAGGAATTGCGCCCAGCATTTAAGTAGGCAGTGCGCATTGTGCACCCTAGGATAATTTAGAATAGTTCGTGATGTCTGTGGTTGACAAAGCTTCACGGTGAGAAAATGTTAATAATTCTTTGAAAACATCACAGTTGATTGATGATAGATTAATTGATGAGCTTTCAAAAGGTGAAACAATGCAAGTAGTTATCCTGGCTGGTGGTCTCGGTACTCGTCTGAGAGAAGAAACAGAATTTCGCCCCAAACCTTTAGTCGATGTCGGTGGGCGTCCGATTATTTGGCACATTATGAAAATCTACGCCCACTACGGCTTTCAAAACTTCATTGTGTGCTTGGGCTATCGCGGCAACATGATTAAAGAATATTTCCTGAATTATGAAGCCATGAACAATGACTTTACAATCTGTCTGGGACGCAAGAATAGTATCACTTATCAAGAGGAACATCGCGAACAAGATTTTCAGGTAACGCTGGCTGAAACTGGTGCCGAAAGCATGACGGGAGGGCGGGTAAAACGGATCGAAAAATATATCGATAACGAGAATTTCATGGTGACATACGGCGATGGAGTTGCTGATGTCGATATTGAGGCATTGATGGAGTTTCACAAGTCTCATGGTAAGCTGGCAACTGTTACTACATTTCGCCCGATTTCGCGTTTTGGAATTTTGGATGTAGACAGCGATAGCCGTGTAGTAGAATTTGCTGAAAAACCTCAAATAGATGGCTGGATTAGTGTTGGATATATGATATTTAACCGCCGGGTGTTTGAGTATTTGGGGGAAGATGATTGTATTTTGGAACAGGAGCCGATGCAGCGTTTGGCAGCAGATGGACAGTTGATGGCTTATCGTCACGATGGCTTCTTTTTTGCGATGGATACTTATCGGGAATACAAGTATTTAAACGAGCTTTGGGATGAAGGGAAGGCTCCTTGGAAAGTTTGGGAATAAGATAGATAAGATGTCGGTTGAAACCAGGTTTAGACAAAGTAAGACGGCGGTTGAAACCGCATTGTCTTCAACCCACGGAGGTGCGTGAGTGTTTGTGTAGACGCGGTTTCAACCGCCCAGTCTGAAGAAGCCGCCTTGTCTTCAACCCACGGAGGTGGGTTTTGTTTGTATAAACCTGGTTTCAACCGCCCAATATTCTATAAAATCATCATAAAAAATGGATTTTAAATATCTTCTCAACACCACAGAAAATTATCTGAAAGAGTGCGTTGTACCCCGCGCGGAAATTATCGACAGCGACTCGGAAGCGCTGAAAATAGCACTTGTAGGATTGGAAAATCGATCGCTCTTAGCATTGCGAGTTCCCCCAAAATGGGGCGGCGCCGACATTTCACCGGAGATTTTTTACGAATATCAGGAATTGACGGCTCGATATTCCGGCGCTTTGTCTTTCCTGCAAACTCAGCACCACAGCGCAACTGCGATGATTGCCAGTAGCGACAATGAAATGCTAAAAAGCAGATACTTGCGGGCGATCGCCCAAAAAGAGTTACGCTTGGGTGTAGGGTTTTCGCATTTAAGGCGATCCTCTTCGAGGGCTTCGCTAACGGGCAATCCGGCTGTCACCGCAACTCCCGCATCAAATGGCTATTTACTATCGGGGAATATTCCTTGGATCACAGGTTTTGGCTTGTTTCAAAAGTTTATTGTGGCTGCGGTACTTCCAGACAATCGCGCGGTTTTCGGTGTGCTACCTTTTGCCAATATTGATCGTGAATATGGTAAAATAGCTGTCAGCGAAATCATGCAGTTAATCGCCATGAACTCGACGAATACTGTGACAGCAACTCTCGATAATTGGTTACTGCATGAATCGGAAATAATTTCGGTTAAACCTGTCGGGTGGATTGCGGAAAACGACAGCAAAAATATCCTGAATTTTGTTCCGGCTACTTTCGGCTGTATTCGAGCGGGATTGGATGTAATTTCAGCGGCGGCGACTTCTAAAGATTCACCTGTAATCGCGGCGGCTTGCCAAAAATTAGAGCAGAAGCTCGATCGGCTCAAACAGCATTTCCTACAATCTCAACATAGCTCAAAAGCCGAACAATTAGCGCTCCGAGCCGAAGCTATTGATTTAGCGGTGCGTTGCGGGCACGCTGCGGTTGCCGTTTCCAGCGGTGCGGCTAACGGTACGCTGCACCCGGCGGGGAGAGTTTATCGAGAGGCTTTGGTGTATACTGTTTCCGGGCAAACCAAGGATGTGATGGTCGCGGAGCTCGATCGGATTGTGGGGTGATTCTGAAGACCGGGCGGTTTAAACCGTACCTCTGCATCTACGGTATTTCGTGCGATTCAAAACTTCGTTTTTGCAAATGACAAACAACTTTAACTCAAACAATTTAAAAACGATCGCCTACCGTGACATTATAGACTTAAGCCATACAATTCATCCAAACATTCCCATCTGGCCTGGTGATCCAGCGACAGAATTTGAAACTGTATCTGAAATAGAAAAAAAGGGCTATTTCCTGCGAAAATTATCAATGGGAGAACACAGTGGCACTCACATCAACGCACCCAATAGCTTCGATCCAGCAGGCGCGAGTGTTGATATTTATGCGCCACAGTCGCTAGTTTTGCCGGGAATTGCGATCGACATTCGCGAGCAAAGTCTTGCCAATCCCGACTACACTTTAACTATAGATGATATATTCAATTGGGAACGGCAGCACAAATTTATAGAACCGGGAAATCTAGTTTTATTGTATACTGGCTGGCAAGCAAAATGGGATGACGAGCGAGCATTTTTTAATCCTGACGAGGGCGGAACTTGCCACTTTCCCGGATTTGGCAAAGCAGCAACTCAATTTTTGCTAGAAGAGCGCTCAATTGCCGGAATTGGTACTGACACCCACGGAGTCGATCCGGGAAAAGATGAAAGTTTTGCAGTTAACAAACTGGTATTGCAAAAGCAGCGAATTGTGCTGGAAAATCTGGCAAATCTCGACTTGTTACCTGCGGCTGACTTTATGATAGTTATCGGAATATTGCGCCTTTTGGGAGGTTCGGGTTCGCCCGTGTCGGTGTTAGCTTTTGTGGCTTGATGCGGTAAAATTGGAGTGAGAGAAGTCGAGTAAAAATAATAAGATTAATGACAGAACTGCCCAAAGATCTCAATGATGCGATCGCCCAATCCCGCATTGCAACCGCCGCCGCCCTCTCGGATGGCAAAACTCTGCTGCAAGTCGAATTAGTATTTCCCGAAATCGCCCTGCAAGCACAGTCTATCACCCAACAATTCCTCCCAGAATTTGAAGAAATCCACTCGGGAGTCAAAGTCTTTTTCCCCGATACTGGTGCGGCGGCCCTCGCCCGCCGCGACTGGGGACAAACACCTTTTAAAATAACTGATTTGGGCAGCAGCCGCACTCCTGTTGAAGATAAATTAGCACCGGAAGACGAACTGTTTTTGCTGGTGAATCCGGCGGCTGTAGAAGTCGCGCAAGTCGAAAAACTTTACATTGCTGCGGCGGGTCGGCCTGTAATTTTGCTTAACCCGCGCCTCGAAGATGTTGCTACTATAGGTATAGGCTATGCAGGCCGTCAATTGCGCGATCGCTTCCTCAACAAAATCGAATCCTGCTACTACATCAGACCCCTAGACAGTGCCGCCCTATTCCGCTGCTACCCGCAAGCCTGGCAAGTCTGGCTGGAAACAAACGACGAATACGAATTAATTTCGGAAACTGCCCAAAAACCCGTCGGAGACGATTTAGAGCGGATTTTAGCCAAAGCTATGGGAACCGCAGATCCCAATTCCACTGCACCTGCAAAACCTCTAAAAAAGAAAGGTTTTTTGGCAGAACTTCAGACTTTCCTCAAAGCTTTGACTCAGTAGGTGGGTACAAATAAACCTCTGATGGGTCGGGCGGGTTTTGCCTTGATAAACTGGCTTGTATAGGAGTGCTTCTTAGCTAAACCCACCCCTACCAGATACTATTGTTTTTTCGCAATCACCTAATTAATAGTATTGTAGGGTGCGTCAGCTAGCGTTATTTTCGACTGAATCGATCGGCTAATGGCTGACGCACCCTAAGCTTTGACTCAATAACAGGAGTTGCAAAAACGCAATTAAGAGCTTTCGAGTGTTGCTATCAGTAGCTGCGCAAACAAATACTGGTGAGTTTAACTGAATCATTATACAAAGGAGTATAATGGGTGACACCCCTCCTCCGCCAAAGAAGGGAGAAAATAGCAGGGAAATCAGATGCTATGAGCTAGTAATTCAAGTTTTGAGTCAGGGAAGCGGATAAACACAGTGGATCACCGGCGCATTGTTATCGGGGACGTACATGGGCATTACGATGGTTTAATGCTGCTGCTAGAGGCCATTGCCCCGAGCTCGGACGATCGCGTCTATTTTTTGGGAGATTTAATCGATCGCGGGCCGAAAAGCGCTCAGGTATTAGATTTTGTCCAGCACAGCCCCTACCAAACCCTGCTGGGAAACCACGAACAACTGATGTTAGAGGCTTTGTCGGGGCCGCAGGTGGATATGCGGGCGTGGCAATCTTGGCTGTACAGCGGCGGCGATGCGACTGTCGCCAGCTACAGGGATACAGGGATGATGCCGTACAAACACTTAGATTGGCTGCGATCGCTCCCTACGTACTTAGACTTAGGCGATATCTGGCTGGTGCACGCGGGCGTGCATCCGACTATGCCAATTAGCGAACAGTCGAGCGAACAACTGTGCTGGATTCGCAAAGAATTTCACACGATATCAAAACCGTATTTTCCCAATAAGTTAATTATTACCGGTCACACGATCACCTTTACTTTTGAGGGCGTGAGGCCCGGGGAATTAGTCAGGGGCCAAGGATGGTTGGATATTGACACGGGTGCTTATCATCCCAAAAGCGGCTGGCTGACTGGACTTGACCTCAGTTATCGCAGAGTTTATCAGGTAAATGTGTTTAACAATCAAGTCCGAATTTTGCCGTTTGACGAAGTTGTCAGACAATTGAGGCCGCAGCAGGTTCCACTCCCCAAACCTCAGATGAGTCCTGTTGTTCAGCAGCAGGGTTAAATTAAGCACCAGCCGGTTGAAACCGCCGTTTAATCTTCAGTCGCCGTCCGGCGGACATCGTTTGACTTTCTGGCGGTTTCAACCCTACGTCTGATCTACGATCGCAAAAGCCGACGCATTTCTAGCTTATAAGCGGCATTATTCAAACCTTCACCGCTAGCGAGATCCGGATCTATCGCCTGGGAAATCGCAGCAATTCGATCGCTAGTAGCTGGGTGAGTGCTCAAAATGCTTGGCGCAGAAGGTTGGTTGAGCAACTTTTTCATAAAATCAACCATTCCAGATTGAGCGTAGCCCGATCGCCCCATACTTTGCAAACCCAACTGATCCGCCTCATACTCAGCTTGGCGGCTGTGGGGGCGGCGCAAAGCCAATTCCACTCCAATCTGCACCGCCCTAGAACCATCGAGCCCAGCAGCCGAAGCTACACCAGAGGCGATCGCCATTTGACGCATTTGTTTAATCGAGTGGCGAGCACTAATATGCCCGATTTCGTGGGCAATTACACTTGCCAATTGGGCCTCATTATCTGCCGCCGCCATCAAACCTTTATTCACATAAACAAAACCGCCCATTGTCGCAAAAGCATTAATATTGTCGTCATCAATCACCTGAAAAGTATAAGGAATATCCGGGCGATCGCTTTCTTGAGCCAGCCGTTGACCGATGCGGTTGATATATACTATAGTGGCGCGATTGCGGTCAAGCTTAAACTCGCTTTTCGTCAACTGCTGATTGATTTGTTGGCCAACCGTCACCTCTTGGCGATCGGACATATTCGACAATTGAATAACTTGAATCCCCCGAAAAATCAGTTCCGGCAACGAAAATGCTTGAGTCGGTTCTGGGGAAATCACCCAAATACCCGCAGCCACAATCACCGACAGAAACAGATAAATCCCCCGGCCACAAGTATGCCGGCAAGTCAACCACAAACTTTTTAACATGATTGATAAGTGCTAAAAGAAGGAAGAAGGAAGAAGGAAGGTAAGACGGCGGTTGAAACCGCATCTACAAAAACAAAGTCCCTCTCTAAGAGACTGAAGAAAATAATGTAATTTCAACCGTCCGTTCTTCAACCCACGGAGGCACGTGAGTGTTTGTATAGACGCGGTTTCAACCGCCCGGTCTTCTTTTTTTTAGGAAAAACTCAAAAAGTCACTAAATCGGCAGACGAAATTTAAGCCTGCTTAGTTGCTATTTTAACTTGTTGACCCCCAGTCCCCCATCTCCCCATCTCCCAGTCCCCCAGTCTCCCCCTCTCCCCCAGTCTCCAAGTCCTGCGGATTTTGAGCGATCGTTGTGGTAATATCTTTTGGCTTGTACAGATACTCCTGTCGCTGTCCGTTTATAGGCGATTTATGAAAATTTTGGATTCTCAAGG
>JAYUGZ010000659.1:0-9068 GCA_043767465.1 Cyanobacteriota bacterium | reverse complement strand
AACGTGTTCTTAGCGATCTTTACGATGATGTCCGAATATTCGTGTACGCTAACTTCCTACTAGAAGATGTAAGTGAGCTTCCCGATGGTTGGACTACTTGAATTTAGGAATTACCATCTAACTATTATTAGGATGAAACTTTCCGCATTATACTCGAAATAATATCGCTGCCACTAAATTCTATCCATTCAATCCAGCAATAATATTGACACTCATAGCCAGAATAGCGGTGTTGAAAAAGAACGATAGCACGCTGTGAAAAAGCACGAGATACCTCGTCGAACGAGAAGTGATCTGCACGTCTGCAACTTGGCAAGTCATGCCAATACCAAAGGAGAAATATAAAAAATCTTTGTAGTCAGGTTCCTCGTCGCCGGGAAAATCCAAACCCCCCGCCTGCGAGTAGCTGCCGTGCTGCTTGCTGCGGTTTTTGTAGAAGGCGCGGGCATAGTGCATCGTGAAGATAGTGTGCACCTGCATCCAAGATCCAACAATTGTTAGAACAGAAAGCCCCAAGTGCAGAAATAGCAAATTCGGGGACAAGCCTTTGGTATCGCGCAGCAGGAAGAAGATAGCTAAAAAGCTAGCAAAAGCTGCTCCCACGATCGTACTTAAGATTGTCAAGCGGCCGGCGTCCAACTGTTGAGCGTTGTGGCGCATCAGTTGGGGAGTGCCTTGCAGCATCAGCATCCAAGTCAAAATCAGGAAATTGACCGCCCCCGCGTTCCAAATGCACAGCGTCCGAGTCAGAGGGAGATAGTCACGTGGCAGAAAAACAGCAACTGCCATAGCAAACAGAACAGACACAAACAGGCGGTGCCGGACGCTCCAGACCCAGTGCATTTTAGATTGGGAAACATTTCTCACAGTA
The DNA here is from genome assembly GCA_043767465.1 of Cyanobacteriota bacterium. Classification (GTDB taxonomy): domain Bacteria; phylum Cyanobacteriota; class Cyanobacteriia; order Cyanobacteriales; family Microcoleaceae; genus Microcoleus. Next base: position 8,197 of record JAYUGZ010000659.1, on the reverse strand, counting down.
ATCTAGCGTAAGTTAGGCGCAGTAAGGGTTAAAAAATCCTAACTACTGCCATCTTGGCAGGAAATTCTCAAAAATAGCTATGAATTGGCAACACGCAGCACAGGCAGGATTTTTCATGCCTTTCGATAGATCGATCGACCTCAACGTTCTAGGTACAGTAGGACAAAAGATAAATTGTGGTTTGACACTATGGCATCCTCCCAACCCCTCAAAGGCCTTGAATTGATCGACTGCGCCAAAGCCAACGCCCAACAAGGAATCGCCACAGCCGCCGAGCTTTGCGGCTACGGAAGCGACCTCAACACCTTCGAGCGGGAACTGAAACAGGCTTGCCAAAACATCGGCGTCGAAGTCAAGGAATTGAGCGACTTGATTACAGATCAGCAGATGATCAAACAAGGAATGGGCATTGAAATCGCTCCAGACACTCCCTCAGAACTCTAGCCTCAACCTCCAGCCCACCAGAAAAGAGAGCTAAAACCGCGCCGACAGGAGTATTGTGAGTCTGCTAGCTGAGGCAGGCTAGAATATTTTGCATGGGAGCTTCTGACTTTTGGCAGGAGTCGTGTTTCCTCCCGCGAAGAGGGTGCTTTCTGAAGGGGGCTGAGATTGTTAGGAGGACTGTCGTGTCAGATCAGCAAGACCGAATAATGCGTTTGTTTATAGAGGAGGCTAAGGAGCACCTCGATACTCTAGAAAATGGTTTGGTGGATTTGAAGTCCACGATGAAAGACCCCGAAATGGTCCAAGAGATGTTTCGAGCCGCCCATTCTGTGAAAGGAGGGGCGGCTATGCTCAGCTTGGATAGTATTAAAACAACTGCTCACCGCTTGGAAGATTGTTTTAAAGTGCTCAAGGATGGGCCCGTCAAGCAGGTTGACCAAACGGCAGAATCCCTATTTTTAAAGGGAGTTGATACGCTTAAAGACTTGCTGGCGCGACTGGAAGGGCCTTTTGGCTTGAGGAATGAAGAGGGAGAAAAACTCGTCCAGCAGGTGATGCCAGTTTTTGCTCAACTGGAAACTCATCTCAACAACTTGGCGGCGGGCAAAGTTCAGGCGGTTGCTGCTGCGGGATCTCGTGCGCCGGCTGCCGCTCAAACTGCGGGCGGTGCGCCGGCGAGTTTTGCTGTTGAGGTGATGGCTTTACTTAAAGAGATGTTGCAGGTGTTCAAGCAGAAAGAATCGGCTGCTAGTCGCCAGGAGTTGACGGCTGTGTGCGTTCGCCTCTATAAGTTGGGAGGTAAAATTGAGACCTGGCAAAATTTAGTTAAAACTGCTAGAGGGGCGATCGTTAATCCCAAAAACTCTTATAAAGTCTTAGCTCCGCTGGTTATCAAAGAACTCAAGGATGCTGGGGATTTGGCGCAAGCGGGGAAAGTTAAGACGATCGCTCCTAGTAAAAATTTGCTACTCTTGGCAGCAAGCCCAAAAGCAGCAGAGGTAAGCGCAACCGCAGCCCCAGCAGCCGCGTCGAAGGAAGTAGCACTTCCCGCCGAACCGAAGGCGGTAGTCAAGCTTTTGCTCAAAACCTTCAACAAAAAGCAACTCTCGGAAATCGCCAAGTTACTGGTTCACGCCATCAAATCCTCGAACTAAAACTTGTTGCAGTAGAAGATAGAGTTAAAGCAATAATTGTGATGGGAGAATTTTATGGTGCGTGCCCGCAGCCTGAGTTGAGCAGCAACTCGAAAAAATTCACTCTCTTCGAGATTGTTGCCCTCTAACTTCTACTGTTCGGCAACCCTGCGTTAGAATTAAGGGATATAGGATCGGCGTGCAATATTGTACCAGAATAAAAAATCGTTCGGGCTTTAGAAGGCGGTAGCTGTGAAACCAATTCGTTCATTAGAAGATGCTTTAAACCGCTGTCAGGCGATGGGAATGCGCTTGAGCCGCCAGCGTCGATTTATTCTAGAGCTTTTGTGGAATGCAAAAGAACACCTCTCGGCTCGCGAAATTTACGATCGCCTGAACCAACAAGCGCATTCGATCGGTCATACTTCTGTTTATCAAAATCTGGAAGCTTTGTCGAGAGAAGGGATTATTGAGTGCCTAGAACGCTCGGAAGGACGTTTGTACGGGAATGTCAGCGACTCTCACTCTCATGTTAACTGTCTGGATACGGCTCAAATTCTCGACGTTCACGTGGAACTGCCGATCGAGTTGATCGAACAAATCCAACAGCAAACTGGTGTCAAAATTGTAGACTACCGGATAGATTTCTACGGATACCGCTCGTCCGTGTCCGCCACGGAAGCATCGACGGCGAGCGATACACCAAAGGCTTCTTAGCCAGAAAAATCTAGGCTGTCCCCGGCAAAACCGAGGTGGCGATGCGGAGGGTGGGCGGTATAAAATAATTCAAGTAGAGAGAGGCGCTCGCTCGGGCAAAGGTTGCCGTGGGGCGCCGCAATTCGCCAGAGTAAAGAAAAGTGAAACTTGATCGGCAATTGGCGATCACTCGGGCAGAAAATTTACGACTAAACCCCAAATTATCTGGGGAGTAAAATCTAGAATGCGAAAATCGAAAATCGATCGGGACTCGATCGTGTTTTTTCTGGTAAACTGCCAGCGAGAGCTGTGAATAACAGTTGGATAACTGGTATGATTTACGTGCTTCGAGACCCAAAAAATCTCGGCAGCAAACAGTGGGGCCGGACACGAACCTCACTATAAAACGCCGTAGAGGGAAAGATTGCCGGTACCTTGAAGGAAGTTCTCGATCTCCTTAACAGGAGTCAGAAGCTGACATCACAATCTATGATTTGATGTCGGAGTGTTACGCAGAGAGCGCATTACAGGACAGGCTGAAGTAATGGCGAGACGACAATCTGACCAATTCCACACACCACCCCCATACAACCCATCCCCCAAACCGACGGCACAGTTGAGTGCAGAGGCAACAGGCGATGCGAGTTCCTCCGTCACGGCATCGCCGACGGAGGAGAAAAGAACTTTTTGGCAGTGGCAACTGATCTGGCTGAGTCTCCTGGTGGGATTTGGAGTAACGGGTGTAGCTGCATTTCTGTGGTTGCTGACGATGCCGCCGCCGCCAAATTGCCAGCAACTGTCGCCGCTGGCGGCGGACGGAGAGCGACTTTACTGCGCTCAACAAGCGGCTAAGTCGGGCAAACTAGAACAGCTAGAATCGGCAATAGCACTGGTGCAGGCTTGGCCGAAAGAACACCCGCTGTACTCGCAGGGTCAACATTTGATCGGGGAATGGTCGAAAGCCATGCTGGGATTTGCGCGGGCAAAAATTGAGCAGGGCGATTTGAAAGGCGCTCTGGAGATTGTGGCGAAAATTCCGAAAACCAGTCCGTCTTACCCAGAAGTACAGGAGGCTGTTACTGGTTGGGAAAAAAATTGGCAGGAGGGCCAAAAACTCTACGATACAGCCCTAACAGCTTTGAAAAGTGAGGATTTAAAGAAGGCATGGGATTACGCTCAAGCTCTGTTCAAGCTGGAAAATATTTTCTGGAGTCAGAAGCGCTACAACGAGCTGATAGGGCAGATTTCTTTGGAAAGAAACGGCTGGCAGCGCTTGCAAGAGGCTAGAGAGTTGGCGAAGGATGGAACTCCGCAAAAGTTCGCTGAGGCGATCGTCCTAGCTCGAAAAATAGACTCGCAGCTTTTTGCGCGCGCTAAAGCTGAAAAAGAAATTGAGGGCTGGAGCCGGACTTTGTTGGCAATGGCTACTAAGCGGTTGGGGGCGAAAAACCTGCCGGGGGCGATCGAGGCTGCTTCTGTGGTGCCACAGGATTCGCCGCTGTTTGCCGAAGCTCAAGATTTGATGCAGTTGGGTAGAGCTCAGGCGGTGACGTGGAACCAGTCGGTATCAACACCGCTGGCGCAACACATTTTTAGCTTGCTCGAAGGGCAAGGGGCTGCTAGCCAAATTGCTCCGGGCCGCCCTCTGTACAATCAGGCTCAAGTTCAAATTGAAAATTTGCAGGTGCAGTTTCAAGATTTGCTGCGGCTGCAAGTGGCGAGCACGATCGCCAGTTTCGGTCAGACAGGGGCGCTTCAGGCAGCGATCGAGCAAGCGCAAACGATCGGGCCTAAACAGCCGCGCCGCGTTCATGCTCAAACTTTGGTGGCTACTTGGCGCCGGGAAATTCAACGGATCGAAGACAAATCTTTTGTGAGTCTGGCGAAGCAGTTGGCACAACCGGGAACGGTTGAAGGACTCAAAGGTGGCATCGCTCAGCTACTTCTGATCGCTCAAAACCGCCCCCGCAGGGTAGAGGCGCAAACTATCTTGGCTCAGTGGACGAAACGCATAGAAGTTATTCAAGATCAGCCTTTGTTGGATGAAGCTATCGCCCTGGCGAAGCAAGGAAAACTTAGCGCCGCGATTGAGAAAGCTTCGGAAATTAAGAGCGGCAGAACTCTGTACGCCAAGGCTCAGGATAATGTTTATCAGTGGGTGAGCGAACTGCAAGTTGCTCGAGACAGACCGATTCTCGATCGAGCTGCGGAATTGGCTTCTGGCGGTAGTCTAGGAGCGGCGATCGATATGGCTTCCCAAATCGGTTACGGTAGGGCGCTGCATTCCGAGGCCGCAGGGGCGATCGGGCGCTGGAGTGCCGAACTCAGAGCCAACACTGCACCGCCAGCTCGCGAGTCCGCGCCGCCTCCGCGACAGGAGGATTACGCCCCTGCTCCGCGACAGGAGCAGTACGCGCCAGCTCCCGAGCAGGCTCCGGCTCCGGAGCCTTACTATCCGCCCGCCAGACAAGAGGCCCCGGCTCCGGCTCCGGAACCTTACTATCCGCCTGCTCGGGAGGCGGAGCCTTACTATCCGCCTGCTAGGCAAGCGGAGCCTTACTATCCTCCGGCTCGGGAGCCAGAACCTTACTATCCGCCCGCCAGACAAGAGGCTCCGGCTCCGGCTCCGGCTCCGGAACCAGCGCCGCCCTCGATTCCTCAACCTGCTGGGCCTCCTGATGCTAATTTGATCCCCGAGTAATTGGGTTTTAGCTGAGGTGCTTCTAAAATCTCAAATCTCAAATTTAAAATCGAGTGAGTAATTTGCAACTGCTGTCGATCGATCGCGACCCCATTTTCCGGCTGGGGCTGCGAGTCGCCTGCGAGCAGTACCCAGACTTGCAAGTTGTCGCCTCGGTTGCCACCGCAACCGAGGCTTTGCGGGTTCTGGAAGCTCGCTCGCTCGCCTCTGGAGCAAGCCAGAAGCCCGCTGATTTGGTAATTTTGGCTGTTGAGACGTTAAATGTGCGATGGCGTCGGGCCCCGCAAGCTACGGGTCAAATAGAGGCCCTGGCAGTTTGTCACGAGTTCAAAAGTTTGTACCCCAACCTGCCGCTGTTGCTGCTAGGCGGGCCGCTCACACCGGATCAGTTGGCGCAGTTACAAGCTGCGGGCGCGAATGGCTATTGTCCTAAAGATAGAGATATTTCCGAGACAATCGAAGCTATTCGCGTGGTAGCATCGGGGCGCAGTTATTTGCCGGCGGATGCGGCAGCTAACTCGGAATTAGAATTAAATTCAGCGCGGGTACCAATAATAGAAAAGTCCGCAGCAACCCGAGAAGAAAAGGCTGAGAGTCTGACAGTTGATACGCCCGTACACAAAAAAATTCTGGCTTATTTCTGTGTGTCTGGATTGCGGGAAATAGATGCGGCTTTGGCAATTGTCAAAGCTGATTTGGAACAGATTAAAGTGTCAGATTCGACAGATTTAGCCACTATTTTAGATGGGTTAGTGGTCAGCGGGCGCCGCCGAGAATTGCTAGCTGCTCGTTGGATTGTCAGTCAGTTATTGGAAGAAAGAGGCGAGAAGGAAGAAGTCCGAGGGAAGTTGGAAGAAGGAAGATGGGAGAAGGAAGAGGAAGACGGGAGAAGGAAAACGGGAGAAGGAAGATCAGAGAGTTTATGGGATAATTCTCAGTTGCAAGTCACGAATTCCCGAGGTTTGGGTCAATCTTTGGCGGTTGCAACTGATTGGCAAGGAAGTTTGTTTGACTCGGTGGCGGCTAAATTGCAGTTTGATTTGGTGAATTTGACTGGCGTGCCTTTGGAAATCGATATTTTGCGATCGACCAAAAAGCGTGAATTGATTAGCTGCATCCTGCGGAAGTTACGGGATTTGCTGGAGGAATTGCGCTTGGGGCAAGTACAGCAAACTCAATTGTCGGAAAAAATGCCTGCTATTTTGCGGGATTTGTGGGAAGCGACAATCATAGATTTTTTTGGCAGATACTATACAGTGCAAACCGGAGAATCTGCGATTTTTGACAGTAATCAACCAACCTTGAAATTGAGAGAAAGTCAAGAGCAGATTTCGATGGCAGGAAACAGGTTAGAAGTTGTGCCAGTGCTGCTGGCAGATGAAACATCAGTTGCAGCACAAATCCTTAACAAAATCCCGATGATAGCTGAATTTTTTGCACATTTGCTATTTGAAATTCCGCTAGTAGTTGACAATATTTCTTGCGTGGCTGGCAGCCCGCAAGCAATGCAGCGAGCAGAAGCTTTGTTAGAAAATTTGGCAATTCAAGTTGCTAGCGGAGTAGTGCAGCCTCTGTTAAATAATTTTGCTTATGTTGAAGAAATAAAGCAAACTTTTTACGATGGCAAATTAATTTCTACCCGAGAAATTGAGCAGTTTCGGAATGATTTGTCTTGGAAATATCGCTGGAATAGCTATTTTGTGGAACCAAAAGCGATTTTTGAAAGTAGGTTTTGGCTTTATATTTTTGGCGAGAGTGGAATTAAGAGGATTTCGATTTATGCTCCGAGAAATCAGGAGTTAGCACAGCTTTCGGGATGGCAGTTGGTCTTGACTTTGCTGCTGGAAGCCCGGGATGCGATCGCACCTAGAGTTCGAGCAGTTATTTCGCTGTTGGGTGCTGCTGTTGTTTTCGTTTTGACGCAGGTAATTGGGCGGGGAATTGGTTTGATCGGGCGGGGAATTATCCAAGGGATTGGTAATTCTTTGCAGGATAGCAAGTTTGGTAAAAATGGGTAATTGCGAATCGGCCAAACAGGGAATCGGCCAAACAGGGAATTGGGAATTGGGCATTGGTATAGCAGTCGCCAAGACGATTAGGATATTGATAATTGCTTCTACCCTTAATAGTTAATAATTATACTCTTGACTCCTGACTCCTGACTCCTGAATTCGGCTATATTATAGATAGTAACTTACTGCTAAAGGGTTGACTTTTTATGAGTATTATGATAGCGATAAATGCCGATCGCATAAACAGCTTAGATTTGTCTCCGGTGCGGAGTGCGATTGAAGAGTGGCTGCAAGCAGGGACGATCGCCCAAAACGAACAACAGCTACAATTTGAAATAGAGTATCCGCGCGAAGAGTTCGATCCGCGAGAAATTTCGGAAATTCCCGAGGTGCGGCTGTGGTTTATTCGCTTGGATGCTTGTTATCCTTGGCTGCCATTTTTTCTGGATTGGAAAGCGGGCGAATTGGCACGCTATGCGGCGATGTTGGTGCCGCACCAATTCCATCGCAGTGAAGGAATTCAATACAATCCTGAAGCTCTGGAAATGTTCTTAATGAGCAAAATATTCGTGTTGACTGATTGGTTAAATCAGCAGGGAATTCCTAGTAAGTCGAAGTTGATGGCGATGTCGCAGATGTTTGGTTATGATTTGGAAGAGGCTTTTTTTGATGTCATTGTTCCGCACACACCAATAGGCGATCGCACATCTAATCAATCTACTCCTAATTAGGTAGATGATTCTCTACCTTAAGACTTACGCAAACAGGTAAAAATCCGTTTTTTTGTATTTTGGGGCGAGCTTTGCGCCCCGCCCCATAAACTATAAGTTTCATTCAAAAAAGCTTAATTAATTTTAATAGCAACCGGAACCACGCTTTAATACAATGTTTGAGCTAGCACGCTCAGCAATACTGTTGCTTCACTTCACACTTTCCTCAGAATTTAGAGTTAGTTTAGATAGACACCGATCGCCTGATTCACTCGATCGAGGAAATTGACTATGAAAACAGATTACCTGATCGTCGGCAGTGGTTTATCAGCACTGGTTTTCGGAGCTTTGATGGCAAACTCCGGCAAAAGTGTGCATATCCTCGAAGCTCACGAACACCCAGGAGGCTTTGGTCATACCTTTACGATGGCCAAAAAATACACGTTTAATGCCCAATTTCACTACGTTTGGGACTGCGGCGAAGGACATACAGTCAATCGG
>JAYUGZ010000658.1:0-9086 GCA_043767465.1 Cyanobacteriota bacterium | reverse complement strand
AATGCCCAATTACCCATGCCCAATTACCATTTTATCAATTGTGCATCTTGATTAAAAAACTTGCGACACAATCCCTCAGTCAACAACAAAGTTGCGATTAAAGTTGCCAGGGCTAACACAAACATAATCAAAATTTGGTAAGATGCCGCATCTAAAGGACTGACACCGCTGAGCATTTGACCTGTCATCATTCCGGGCAAAGTCACGATTCCAACGACTGTCATTGTGTTTAATATCGGAATTAATCCAGCTTTAATTGCATCTTTGCGGTACTGCTTTACTGCTTGCTGCGGTGTGGAACCTAAACTTAAATGGGTTTCTATTTCTAACTGGCTGCTATTAACTGTACTGAAAAGTCTTTCACCCGCGATCGCACTTGCATTCATCGCATTGCCCAAAATCATCCCCGCTAAGGGAATCAGGTACTGGGGTTCGTACCAGGGGTCTGGTTGCAAAATTAGCAAGTTTGTATAGCCCAAAGTAAACGCCGTACTGATCAAAATTGAGCCAGAAACTAACGGCAGTAAGTGCTTGATTTTTTTGCTGATGCGGTTGCTGGCCACCATGCTAGCGGTTGTCAACATGATGGCTAACACTGCTAACACCAGCCACGGATTTTTCCCCTCCGGGGCAAACACGACAGCGAGCACGTAGCCGACTCCGACTAGCTGGATCAGGGTGCGCGCCGCCGCGATCGCGATCGCCCCTTCCAAGCCCAATCCCTGCCACGCCGAAAGCCCGATCGCGATCGCCACCATCCCCAAAGCCCAACCCAAATCCATAAAATCTAGCTGAATTAACACACGCGCACCCTTTCGATAAAGTGATTGTTTGCCCGTCCAACTATAAGATATTTGAATAAAGGTTTCTGAAAAACATTTTTACTGTAAAAATTTGCTTTGATGATGGTTGCAATTTGTGGTGTCAAGAGTGAATAACGTTCCCCCCCTCGACTTAACCCAGCAGTACGCCCAGATTGGCGACGAGATCAGCGCTGCGGTACAAAAAGTGCTCGCCTCTGGCGGCTACATAGGCGGCCCCGCCGTCAAGAGTTTTGAGCAAGAGTTCGCCCACTACACTGGCGTTTCCGACTGCGTTGGCTGCAACTCCGGCACCGATGCGCTGATTTTGGCTTTGCGAGCTCTCAAAATTGGCCCGGGCGATGAAGTGATTACCACTCCTTTTACCTTCTTCGCTTCGGCTGAGACAATTAGCGCTGTGGGCGCAACTCCCGTGTTTGTCGATATTGACAGCGCAACTTTGAATCTGGATGTCGAACTCATCGAAGCGGCAATTACCGAAAAAACTAAGGCAATTATGCCGGTTCACATCTTCGGACAACCCACAGACATGACTCGGTTGATGGACATTGCCACCAAGCATAATTTAGCCGTAATCGAAGATTGCGCCCAGTCTGTCGGCGCAGAGTGGCAGTCTCGAAAAGTCGGTAGCATCGGCCATGTCGGCTGTTTCAGCTTTTATCCGACCAAAAACTTAGGCGCTTGCGGTGACGGTGGCGCGGTGACGACAAACGATCAGGCCCTCGCAGCTTCGATGAGGATGCTCAAAGAACACGGCCAGTCTTCTAGGTATTTTTATGAAGAAATCGGCTACAACAGCCGTCTGGATGCCCTGCAAGCGGTGATTCTCAGCATTAAATTGCGGTATCTCGACGGTTGGAACTCCCAAAGGCGATCGATCGCGACAGTTTACGGCGAATTTCTCTCGCGCGTGCCCGGAGTTGCAGTCCCCAAGGAGTTGCCGGCAGCCAAGGGAGTTTGGAATCAATACACAATCCGGCTGACAAGTCAAGAAGACGAGCAAAATCCCTCTGGCAATTTCCGGGACTCGGTGCGGATTAAGTTGCAGGAATGCGGCATCGGTTCGATGGTTTACTATCCGCTACCTTTGCACCTCCAACCTGTTTATAAATCTTTGGGCTATCAAGCTGGTCAGTTGCCTGTGGCTGAGCAAGTTTGTCGCGAGGTCTTGTCTTTGCCGATGTTCCCGGAACTGACCAGGGATCAACAAGAGCGGGCGATTTATGGGCTCAAAGATTGTTTGGCACAGGGCGGATAGCATCTAGTAGCTTTGGCGCGAGGGCAACAGCTACGGCAAACGCAGGAGGATAAAAGAATTGCAGGGTTGCAGGGTTGTGAGAATGTGCAGCGGTCAGGGAGAGAGGTTAAGTATTTTGACTGATCACTTGTACTTTTATGTACTATATTTAATGAAAAGAAACAAATTTAGGCTAGCAATCCGCCTCGAACGGGTGCATTTTCCGCTCGCCTAAAACTTGCAATGCGATCGGTCAATGATGAAGCAAGGAAGAAGGAAGAAGGAAGAGCGAAGAAGGAAAAAGCGTTAATGTTTTAACTTTTTGCTGACGATGCCCGATGCCCGATGCCCGATGCCCGATGCCCGATGCCCGATGCCCGATGCCCGATGCCCGATGCCCAATTCTCAATTTAAGCTGTAATTTTCATAAAATCAGAGGAAAATAAACGAGTGCCTCAGTATCAATTCACTCAGGCTAGACGCTACGATCCACAGGCGATCGCCCAATATTACCGCAACCGTCCTTGGAAAGCAATTTGGCGAGCAATTACCGTTATTTGGTCTTTTGCAGGCTTCGTGCTGGGGATGCTGTGGGACAGTTGGCAGCACCAAGTCGCAGCACACCAGCCGGAACGCGCCGTCCACCTGCGACAAATACTCACTCGCTTGGGCCCCACTTTCATTAAAGTCGGCCAAGCGCTTTCTACCAGACCAGACTTGATCCGCAAAGACTTTCTCAAAGAACTGATCAAACTTCAGGATCAGTTGCCGCCCTTTAATTCGGCCTTGGCTTTCGAGATTATTGAAGCAGAACTCGATCGCAAAATTAGCGAAACATACAGCAAAATCTCCCCCGAACCTGTCGCCGCCGCCAGTCTCGGTCAAGTATATCAAGCCCGTTTAATCACCGGAGAAGAAGTCGCAGTCAAGGTGCAGCGACCGAATTTGCTGCCAATCTTGAGCCTCGACCTTTACTTAATGCGCTGGGCTGCTGGATTGTTGGGCCCCTTGCTGCCGCTGAATCTCGGTCACGACCTTTGTTTGATAGTCGATGAATTCGGCATCAAATTATTCGAGGAAATTGATTATATCAATGAAGGTCGCAACGCCGAAAAATTTGCCACAAATTTTGCCGACGACCCGACCGTAAAAGTTCCGAGCATTTACTGGCGCTATACTTCAAAATGCGTTCTCACTCTCGAATGGATTGACGGCATCAAGCTGACAGATATTGCAAGTGTGAAAGCCGCAGGTTTAGATATCGATAGCTTAATTGAAGTCGGAGTCCGCAGCGGTTTGCGGCAGTTGCTGGAACACGGATTTTTTCACGCTGACCCCCATCCGGGAAATCTGTTTGCTTTAGCGGACGGCCGTATGGCTTATATCGATTTTGGGATGATGGATCAGATGGAAGAAGCAACTAAAGAAACTTTGGTTGATTCTGTCGTTCATTTGATTAACAAAGATTATTTACAGTTAGCCCAGGATTTTGTTAAACTCGGCTTTTTGACTCCAGACACAGATATTATGCCGATCGTCCCGGCGCTGCAATTGGTGCTCGGCGATATCGTCGGCGAAAAGGTGGCAGATTTTAACTTCAAAACGATTACAGACCAGTTTTCCGAGTTGATGTACGATTATCCTTTCCGAGTGCCCGCGAAATTTGCCTTAATTATTCGCTCTCTGGTCACAGAAGAAGGTTTGGCCCTGACGCTGAATCCTGATTTCAAAATAGTCGAGGTGGCGTATCCTTACGTCGCGCGCCGTTTGTTGAACGGGGAATCTCCAGCACTGCGGCGGCGCCTGATTGAGGTATTATTCAAAGATGGCAAATTTCAGTGGGACAGGTTGGAGGAGATGATCGCGATCGCCCGATCCGATCGCAGTTTCGATCTGCTACCCACCGCCCAGCTAGGCTTGCAATTTTTGCTGTCAAATGAAGGGTCGTTTTTGAGACGCCAATTGATATTGGCATTGATTGAGGACGATCGGCTTCATACCGAAGAAGTTCGCCGCCTGTGGAACTTAATCAAGGAAGACTTGCAACCAAGCCGCCTGTTCAACGTTGCTCTCAGCGCTTTGACAGAGTTTTCCACAGCAGGAACAGCCTCGCTGACTCGGCTTTAATTTTGGTCATTAGTCATTAGTCATCAGTCATTGGTCATCAGTCATGAGTTAGTAGTCATTAGTTATAGCCTTTCGAGCGAAACATCAGGTATGACTGGCCTCCGTGGCCTCCGTGGGCATAGGGCTTACGGGCTATCCTCACCACGCTTGAGAACCGCTATAGTAGTCATTAGTTAGTAGTCATCAGTCAAAAGATAATTACTAATTACCAATTACCTTTCTTGACCACAGGGAAGTCCCGGATACGAGGATTTCCAAAGGCAGAAAGCACAGGCGAAAATTCCTTCTGACTGCTAACTACTAACTAAGGACTAAGGACTAACGACTAACGACTAATGACTAACGACTTTTCAATTACCCAAAAATCAAGGAATTATTCGTGTATTATTTTCCAGAACCTCCCTATTTTTTAATGACCGCTGGATTACTAGGAGGTATGGCCTCCGGATTAGCCTTTGAAGCAACGCTAAAACAAGCCGTGCAACTCTGGTCTAAAAATCGTTCTAGTCGTACTTTATCAAACCTAAAAGGTCTACAATTGCAGTTACCTTTCCTCGGAATGGCCGGGGGAATTTGCATATTTTTAGCTTCCGGGATGGAGATTTTCGGCTTCCCAAAATCACTTTCTTATGCTCTAGCTCTGCCGCTGACGCTACTGACGGCGTGGCTGGTTTGGACTCAGCTAGGCAAGCTTTTGATCGAGCTAGAACGCGGAGGTTCCCAAGCGTTGGATCTAGATTCTTTTGAAGGATGAAAACCTCAACCCCAATCCTCTTTATTGGGAGGAAAGGGGGCTTATTTATCTATTGAAACTTTCAACTTTTCCCTATCAAATATCAAATCTCAAATCGAATGGGTAATTTTATTGTTACGGGTGCAGCAGGATTTATTGGTTCTAATCTAGTAGAAACTCTGTTAAATCGAGGGGAAAAGGTAATAGGCGTTGACGAGTTCAACGATTACTACGATCCGGCTTTGAAGCGAAAGAATATTGCACACTTAGAAAAACATCCCGGTTTTGACTTGATTGAGGGTGATATTTTATCATTGAACTGGCGAGTGCTTTTAGCCGATACAGAGGTAATTTTTCATCAGGCGGCGCAAGCGGGAGTCCGCGCCAGTTGGGGAGACGGTTTCCGCAGTTATACGGAACGCAATATTAACGCCACCCAAGTATTGTTAGAAGCGGCAAAAGATGCGCCAAACTTGAAAAAATTTGTGTATGCTTCTTCGTCTTCAATTTACGGCAATGCTGAAGCTTTCCCCACGAGTGAAAACGCTTGTCCGCAGCCAGTTTCCCCCTACGGAATTACGAAGTTAGCGGGCGAACGTTTGTGCGGACTTTATTACAAAAATTTTGGTATTCCGACTACTTCGCTGCGCTATTTTACCGTTTACGGGCCGAGACAGCGCCCCGATATGGCTTTTCACAAGTTTTTTAAGGCGATTTTGTTTGACGAGGCGATTTCAATTTTTGGCGACGGATTGCAAACCCGCGATTTTACGTTTATCAGCGATTGCGTGGCGGCGAATTTGGCTGCGGCTGAGGTTGCCGAAGCGGCGGGGCAAGTTTTTAATATTGGTGGCGGCAGTCGGGTAGTTTTGAAGGAAGTTGTTGATACAATAGAGAGGATTGTCGATCGACCAATTCGGATTAATTTTACCGAAGCTGCCAGGGGTGACGCGCGCCACACTAGCGCGGATGTCTCCAAAGCCCAGCAAATCTTAGGTTATCAGCCGCAAGTTACTTTAGAACAAGGTTTAAGGCGCGAATGGGAGTGGATTCAGTCTTTGTACAGTTAAAAATTATCTATCCCAGAAATTTCGCAACTTCAATCGAACATTATTAAACTTTTGAATTGCCCAACTTTTGAGATATCTCTGCAAGCGAACCAACAAATTTGGAGGCGCCAGTTTGGGCTGTTTTTCCGGCGAATGCAAATAGCGGTAGTGCAGAAATACGTCTCGGTAGGGAATATCAACATCTTCACCAGCACACAATCGAGTAAACTTTGCCGCCGCAATACTCATGTAGTGCAAATAAGTCAGCCGCCGTCCTTTGTCGTACAGAACATAGTCTATCACATCAAATTGAGAAGACCAATGATTGCCCGTTACCCGTGTTGGTTGATGATAAGCAAAGTTATAAAAAGAGATAGGGCTGCGGGCGACTAAATAGTTAAATAAAGGTTGGTCTGCTCCCCGCCATGACATAATTTCCGCTTCTCCTGAAGTCCATTTGTTTAAGAGTTCGGCTGAGTTATGGCGATTTAAAATATGTTTTTTTGAAGCAAACCAACCGGCACAAAAAATCTGAGAGTCTAGTCGTTCAAGATTGAAAATTTCGGCGAGTTTTTGCGATGATAAATCAAACACATAATTGAAGTCTGATTTGTATTGAAAATCGTTGGCTACCCAATCAAATTGATCGAGTTTTTGATAGATGTAATCGAGAGAACCCATTGACAGAGTGTCCGCATCAAAATAGATAAACTTGTCAAAAGAGCCGTCAAAACAGCAAAGTTTTCGGTGCATTCCCAAACAGCGAACTGGCGGCCAACCTTTTGCTTGGCAAACTTTTTGAGCTTTTTGGTGAGATGTCCAAGCTTGAGTCGCGAAGTCTTCCCAGAAATCGATGGAATCGGTATTTTCAAACAAGGTGACATTGGTTCGCGAGGCAATTTCTACTCGCACTTTTTGCAAGTTATCATCATAGGGAATGATGCAAACAGGAATATTTTTCGCCCCGTTGACTTCGAGACTGTTCAATAAAGCGACTAAGTGGTCAAAAACCACATCGTTTCCCAGAATATAAATGCCATCAGTCATATCTTATTTAAAAAAACATCTCGTAGGGTGTGTTGGGCGCTTGCGAATAATCTCGCATTATATCGAATATCAATATAGCGCCCAACGCACCCAATCATTGCGTCAGGTTTGGGCGCTGCTGAATCATCTCGCATTATATCAAATATTCAAACAGCGCCCAACACACCCTACAAATATCGCGTCAGGTGCGTTGGGCGCTGGCGAATAATCTCGGATTATATCGAATATTTAAACAGCGCCCAACACACCCTACAAATATCGAAATAATCTTTGGATTAAATTAGGTTTTTCCTCATGCAAATAACGATAATGTTGCCAAAGTTTCCAATAAGGACTACCCGATTTAATTGGTATCCCAGCCCAGTGAATATATTTTAACCTTTTGCCTTTGTCATAAAGCACATAATCTATTTCTTCAAAATGTTGAGAACCAGCCCAGCTTCCAGGTTCTGCTGCTGAACTTTTAACAAGATTGCAGCGCTTGGGAATCAGCTTGAGAATCATATAATTGAGTATAGGTTGGTCGGTAACATTTTGAGTAAAGTCAAAATATTCTCGATGTTGGGAACATTCTCGCAAAGTTTCATACATTTGCGATTCTGTAATCGTTCCTTTTCTGGAAGCCCAAAAACCGCTGTTGAATACATCTTGAAGCTGTGAGTCGCTAAAGATATTTTGTTCTTTGACAACGGGTGAAAATACATTTCGCAGTTTTTCGCTGAGGTGGTGATAGTCGCAGCAAAAAAAGTCTACTTCTGAGAGTTTGTTTAAGTTGGCTGCGATGTCTTCAAAGACGATGATATCGGTATCGATGTACAGAAATTCATCGAGGGGGCCAAACCAGGCGCAGAGTTTGCGCATTTTGTTGGGAAGGGCTAAAAAGTTGCGATCGAACGTTTGGCCAATTTCTCTGGTAAACTGTTCGACAAACCCCAGATTTGGGAACAATTGCACCCCGTAGAGGCTGCTGAGTGCGGCTGCGACTTGCTGATAATTGTCGTCAAACGGGATTAAAAAAATTGGTACTTGACAATTATACAGACGTATGCTGGCTAGAAGCGCGATCGCACTTTCCATCACCTTATCATTAGCAACAATATAAATACCCCGATTCATAAATTTATCCTCAACCTTCTCAACACTCTTTCTAGCAAATTTGGCGCATAAATATCAGCATAAGACTTTAGCGGTTTCGTAAAAATCGGACGCTGGGACGGTTCCCGCAGATAGCGATAGTGCAGAAACAAATCGCGATAGGGAAACGCAATATTTTCACCAGCACAAACCCTCCGAATCAAATCCGGCTGCACCCCAATATAATGAATATAAGTCAGCCGATTTCCCTTGTCATACAAAACGTTATCTCGTGCTTGGAAATGTTGAGAAGTAACGCTGCACCCGGTTTTTTCATTATCTGGGAGACTGCGAGCAAAGTTATAGCTAGTAATGCCAGTTTTCATCACCATATAGTTGAGCAACGGCTGTTCTCCAGCACCTGAATAGAGAATTTCTGCATCTCCAGACTTTAGTTCAGCTACCAGCCATTCTCTAGTATCGCGGTCAAAAAGCCCTTGCTTGCTGCCGTAAAATCCCGAACAAAATATTTCGGAATTTATGCGATTCTGCTCAAATACTTTTAGCAGCTTCGGAGACGAAAAGTTGTATACTTTAGTCGGATCAGTAAATTGGAAATCATAAACCACAAAATCTGATTCATTTAACTTATCAAAAACCGCATCAAGGGAATTCATCACCAAAGTATCAGCATCCATATAGATAAACCTTTCAAAAGGCTCATCAAAAGCGCAAAAACGACGGTGGGCGCCATAAAGCCGAAACTTTTGGCGGTTTAAACGCTCTGGTGCGGCTGATTCCATGAATTTATCCCATCGCTGGATTGACGCGATATCTTCATACAGAAAAACATTGGGACGATTGGCAATTTCAGCTTGAATTTGTTGTATCTGCTCGTCGAAAGGATAAATGCAGACAGGAGTATTTGAGCCTAAAATCACTTCAATACTGTTAATTAAAGCAATTAGTTGGTCGTAAACTATATCGTTGGCTAGCGT
>JAYUGZ010000657.1:0-1388 GCA_043767465.1 Cyanobacteriota bacterium | reverse complement strand
ACCCAAAGTCTAAATACCTCATTACCGTGCTGTAAATGTAGATAGAAACCGTCTCCGTCGCCCCCGCCGGCCCCCCTCCCGTCATCACCTGAATCAAGTCGAAAATGCCGAAAGCTTGGGCAAATCTAAACAGCAAAGCGATCACAATTTGGGGCATCAGCAGCGGCAAGGTAATTTGACGAAAACTCTGCCAACTACTCGCACCGTCAATGGCGTGGGCTTCATACAAATCACCGGAAATTGATTGCAATCCCGCTAACAAAAGCAGACTGACAAACGGCGTAGTTTTCCAAACATCGGCTGTAATCACTGCCATCATTGCCAAAGTCGGATCTCCCAACCAGCTAATACTCTTTTGAATCAATCCCAAGCGCAGTAAAATGTCGTTAATTACGCCGTATTGGTCATTAAAAATCCACGCCCAAGCTACACCCATCAATGCAGTTGGCAGCGCCCAAGGCAGCAGGGAAATTGTGCGCACAATGCCGCGCCCTGTGAAAGATTGATTCAAGACTAAAGCAATGCCCATGCCGAGAATTAATTCCAGCACAACAGAAGCTACTGTAAATACTGTGGTGTTGCTTAAAGTTTGCCAGAAACGCCCGTCGCCTAACATTCGACTGTAGTTAGCAAAACCGGAAAAAACCAGTTTCAATTCAGTACCGAGGTTTTGGGTGAATAAACTCAGCCAAAACGCGCGCAAGATTGGGTAAGCAAATACTAGCAGCAGAATTATCAATGCTGGTGCTACTAATATCCATCCGGTTCTTTGTTCGCGCTGTCGCATTTGGTCTAATTGCATATTTTTAATCCCTATTTTATCCCTCATTCCAATTCGCTGTCAGGACTTTGGACTTTACTAAAAACTGGCTTTATAGAAATCATAAATGAGTTGTGGGATGGGCATCTTGCCCGTCCCGCCTAGAAGCTTGAGCTAAGTTCATAAATGAGTTGAGATTGCTATCTGAAGCTTTTGGTTGTTTCAAACTGCCTAATAAATTGCGAGTTTCGCTAGCCGCCGCTTTCATTGCTTGTTCCGCAGTCATTCTCCCGGTAAAAGCCGAACTCAAATAGCGCTGCAAAATATCAGAAGCTTGAGCATATTGTGCTATTGGCGGGCGCAAAGCTGGCTTTTCCACTACTTTTAAAAGTTGCGGGTAGTGGGGATATTTGGCGACTATTTTTTTGTCGGTAAATAGAGATTTGTAACTGGGAACTAAACCTGTTTCTAAAATAAATTTACGCTGAGTTGCCTCGCTGGTGAGGTATTTAATTGCTTTCCACGCTTCTTCTGGATGTTTTGAGGTTTTGGCAATTCCCCAGCCCCAGCCGCCCAAGCAGGAACCGCCTGTTTTACCGATACTGCTGAGCATTGGCTCGATCGCAAT
>JAYUGZ010000656.1:0-3674 GCA_043767465.1 Cyanobacteriota bacterium | reverse complement strand
ATGCAGCTAGAGTTGGTATTACTAAAGCAATAGCAAGACCTAAGAGAAAACCGAATTTAGGGTGATTGAATTTCCGAGAATTTTGGCTCATGATTTTTTTTTTGATCGTTTGACTTGACAACCCACATAAATCTCAAAGTAGCTAAATCCGATCGCCCTGACTTACAAAAAATGCCCAGTTTATCAATTACACTTTTTAGCAAATGGTAAACCAGGTTTGAGTAATTTTACTTTATCATGTCTACGTAGAATATGCTGTATCTGGTGTTACCCGATCGCCCTCACGCCCTCACCGATCTCGCATTTCGCGATCGCACTAGCTTTGATCCCCACCAGCCACCAACAGTCGATCGCCTGCTTATCACTGATGACTTCATTAAAGGCCCTTTAAGATATAGAGAACAAGATCAATTTAAAAGCGAAATGACATCAACCCTACTCAAAGCCTCCTCCCGATCGCCCCTGAACGCTCCAACAGTGCGCCATTTCCCCAACGGACTCACAGTTATAGCCGAACACTTGCCGGTTGATGCTGTGAACCTCAGCGTGTGGATGAATCTGGGCTCAGCCGTCGAATCCGACGAAATCAACGGTATGGCGCACTTTTTAGAACATATGATTTTTAAGGGAACTCCCAGCATTAAGAGCGGAGAATTTGAACGGGCGATCGAACAACGCGGCGCTGTCACCAATGCAGCCACCAGCCAAGATTACACGAACTATTACATCACCACAGCCCCTAAAGATTTTGCCGAACTAGCTCCCCTCCAAGTCGATGTCTTGCTCAACGCCAGCATTCCCGACGATGCCTTCGATCGCGAACGGCTGGTAGTATTGGAAGAAATTAGACGATCGGAAGACAATCCGCGGCGCCGCACCTATCAGCGATCGATGGAATTAGCCTTTGAAGTCCTCCCCTACAAGCGACAGGTACTCGGCCCGGCTGCGGTAATCGAACAGTTGAAAGCCCAACAAATGCGGGATTTCCACAGCAGCAGATATCAACCGGCTTCCATGACAGCCGTAGCTGTAGGCAATTTGCCGGTCGATCGACTAATTGAAATTGTCGCAGACAGTTTTGCAGCAAAAAGCACAGCACAAAACAGCACCATAAATCTGCCATCGGTCAGCAAATTTCACCCAGAATCCGAAATTCTCAACTACGGCCAAGAATCCCCATTTACCGAAACAGTCCGCCGCGAATTTGTAGACTCAGCCCTCCAACAAGCCCGACTGATCATCATGTGGCGAGTCCCCGGTTTCGTAGATATGTCGGAAACCTATGCCCTCGACGTTTTGGCTACAGTATTGGGCCACGGGCGCACAACTCGCTTGGTTAAGGATTTGCGCGAAGATCAAGGGCTAGTCTCCTCAATTTCCGTCAGCAACATGACTCAGCGACTCGGCGGTGTATTCTCGATTTCTGCTCAACTAGAGACAGAAAATATTGAAGCAGTGGAAGCAGCCATCGTCGGACACATCCGCACTCTGCAAACCGAACTCGTGACAGATGCCGAAATTTCCCGCATCCGCACCCAAGTAGCAAATCGGTTTGTCTTTGCTAACGAAACTCCCAGCGATAGAGCCAGTTTGTACGGTTACTATCAGTCGATGGTAGGAGATATCGCTCCCGCCCTCAACTACGCCGCCTGCATCCAAGCCCTGACTGCGCAGGATCTCCGGGAAGCCGCCGTCAAATATCTGTCTCCCGACGCGATGGGTGTTGTGATCGTTCGTCCCGACGAAGCATCAACTAGCTGAGCCTAACAAAGCAATTCTTGCTATGCTGGGCGAGGCATTCGGCAGAAACACAGCCAACGGGCACCAGGGATATTGAGTCAATAGTGCGTCAAGTGCGATCGGCTGTCACCTTAAAGGTTTGTATCGAATCATGAATACAAAGTCCTTAAGGTGCGGACGATCGGTAAAATTGCCGTAATTTTCTGAGACTATAAACTTGGAATCCTTGACGTGGGTAGGCAAACATGAAATTACAAAACTTTCTAAAGTCAAAAATTAGGTACGATGCCAAAGCGATCGCTGCTGACAACGAACTGGGCCGCCAAATTCAAAGTCGCCTCATTGACCTGGGTTTACTGAAACCTCCGGTAGACGGAATGTTTGGCCCTCTTTCTACCGCCGCCCTCCACCGATTTCAAATCCTGATGAAGTGCGGCGAACCGGGTTTTTTGGGAGCAGTCACAGCCCAAAAGCTGATCGAAGCCAAACCGGCGGACATTCCGACACCTCGCCCGATTCTGAAAATCCTCAAAGACACTATTTTTAAATCAAAACCGCTGGCGTCTTCTCAACTTCAGGAAGCGGAAAAACAAGTAATCCCAGCGGGAAAAGAGTTTGAACTACTGGCTTTTGCTCCGATTCGCGGCCACATTAGAGTTGCTCTCCGCAACGAGTCTTTCAAAGGTTCAGGGATTTGGTATGTTTACGGAGGACACGCTCAAATTACTCTAGATGGCGCTCTGCTTTATCCCAAACCGAATCCGCCCACTGTCAGACTTGGCATTCCTTATCGATCGCAACTGGATAACTTGTACAATCCAACAGGTGCTTGCAATGTTACTTCCATAGCGATGTGTCTGGACTTTTTGAGAGTGCCGCGACGCACAAAAACCGGGCAATATGAAGATGAACTCTACCAATATGCGATCGACAAAGGTTACAGTCGCTGGGAACCCACCGATTTAGCCAAGATTGTTAAAGATTACGGCGCTCAAGATTACTTTACCGAGAATGCAACTATTGATGATGTTCAAGATTGGCTCGCCACCGGAAATCCTGCTGTCATCCACGGATACTTCACATCCTTCGGTCACATTCTAGTTGCGGCAGGTTACGACAGCGAAGGATTCTTTGTTCACGATCCCTATGGCGAGTGGTTCCCCACTGGTTATGACACAACTGTCAGCGGTGCTTACTTGCACTATTCCTATCGATTAATCCGCAACGTTTGTATGGCTGATGGGAATTTTTGGGTGCATTTTATCTCGAAGTAGTCATTGGTTATTTGTTATTGGTTATTTGTTATTAGTAACAACTAACCAATAGTTGACTGTTGACTGTCAGCAATGTCGGACACGGCATTGCCATTGGTATCAACTTAAGCCGAAATATCGCTCTGGCCCCAAATACCGCAAGGGGTTTAAACCCCTTGCTCATAGCGAAAGTCCTCTAAAAGAGGACTGAATAATTGATTAGACTTCTCAAGAAATTAGATTTTAGCTGAGGCTTGACTTGGGTTTCAAGTTCTTTTTTGGAGATGTCTATTAGTCCTCTTTGAGAGGACTTCAGCTTTGAGGCAGGGGTTTAAACCCCTGCCGGACTGGGGGTATTACTATTAATTTTCATACTCAAATCCAGCCAAGTCGATCGCGTAATTGGAGCACTGGTAGAAATATAATCAACTCCGGTTTCCGCCACACTCCGAATAGTTTCTAAAGTCACATTCCCGGAAGCTTCTATTTTCACCCGATCGCACTTTTGGCGAATTATGGCCACAGCCTGCCGCATCAGATCGCAGGACATATTATCCAACATGATAATATCCGCCTTGTGCTGAAGAGCTGTCTCTACCTCAGCCAGAGTTTCCGTTTCAACTTCGATTGTCAGCGGATAGGGGATAGAATTGCGAATTAGGGCGATCGCCTCGGCAATTC
>JAYUGZ010000655.1:0-9099 GCA_043767465.1 Cyanobacteriota bacterium | reverse complement strand
CCGCGAGCCTGCTGAATGCAAATATTAAAAATCGCAGTTTGACCGACATTAGTTTCAGAATGCCGATAAAATTTGATGCGATCGCCACCCACTTTTTTGATAATTGCTGCTATCTCATCTTGAACTGACTGACTCGGATGATCGTTGACAACTTCAATCTGCATTTCTTCGAGAAATGGAGCTTGTTCGATAACGCTCTTCAGCGTTTGTTCGAGATAATTTCCCTTCAGATTGTAGGTCGGAATCATTACTGACCAAAAAGGTTTTTTATTGCTGCTTAAAAGAGGCGAAATTGTCGGAAATTCAACCTCACTAGCTTCATATCTAATTCTCTGCTGATTTTTGTCAATCATTTGCCCAGCTTGTACAGCGATACTTATGAGTTCTGCGTCTAACTGATTGAGATTCTTTGACAGCATTTCCTGAAATTTCCGGGACAAATCCGGCTGGAAAAAACCAGTGAAGTGAATTCCCATCTTTTGCCAAAGATCATTGATGTAATTCACCGGGTGTTTGATATGATACGCGATCGCAGTTTCTAAATATTTGACAGTCAACCCTTGTTGCTGAGCGGCCAGCGGTATCCACAAGTCCCACCAAGGAAGACCTAAACAGAATTGAGACTTAGGAAACTGTCTTAATAAATCCTTGTCAAAAAAGAAGAAATCAAACCCATTAGCATAAATTTCTCCCGCTGCTTGTTCAGGAGAATCAACATCAGTTCGAGAACCAAAAATTATGGAATTTTCAGCCTGTTTGCAGATAAATGAAATCAAATCGCCGTCAGATTTCAGACGGATATCAGAATTAACAATACCGCAAGTCTTTGTACCAGAATCGCACAAATAAGCAAACAGATCGTCAAGATATACTAACGGTCTTCCTGCATCAGCCCGCGCGTCGCGTTTCACCTCATGAAAAGTCACATTTTCATAGATTGACTGCAATTGGCTAATTTCTTCCCGACTATTCAGCGAAACAGCCTCAAATCCCAGTAGTATCCAGCTTTCTACAGCCGCCCGCTGATTTTCGATATTTCCCGGTGCAATACTCGTAGCAATTGCCACACTGTTCTTGTTATTCGCCTGCGATATTCTCAAATTCAAATTGTCAGTATCTGCAAGGCTGACTGTGGTTTTGACATAAAAAGCATCCCCCCAAGATGGATGAGATGGAGTCGCCATTGCTACTCGTTGAAAGCCATAAACCTTTAGAAAATCGTCTACTTGGTCGATTAACGCGCAGCCTTCATAAAGTTCTTCGCAATTAACTTCTGTACTGATGGCATCAATATATTTGAGAGTTTCCCTCGCCCCCTGCAAAGCCAAAAGTTCTGCGCCTTGAATATCAATCACCAGGATATTAAACTCCGATGAATTCAGCGGACTTTCTTGCATTAACGAATCAAGAGTTTTCGAGGTGACAGTTACTTGATCAACTTCCAGCATACCGGGATAAATTTCCTTGTGCAGCTTTAGTGGCAGAATGCTGCTGCTCATATCGTGGGAATTTACCCGCAAATTAACAGTGCCGTTTTGGTTGCTGATCGCACAGTTTGCCAGCCACACATTAGGTATGCCTGCTATATGTAATTTCAACCTTTCAAAAACAGAGGGGTTAGCTTCCACAAACAGCACTTTGTCTGCACCCATCACTTGATATTCCTGCATTTCTTGCCCTTCATGAGCGCCTATGTGGATAATACCTCGCGGTACAATTGAATATTGCTGGCAAAGTTTCTGCAAGTCTAAATACCCTACCGTTGCAGCTATTTGATTGGTAATTTTCGGTACAGTTTTTATCTCCGAGGTATCATGTCGATCTTTCTCAAATTTTGCGTAGATATCTCCCCACAGCAACGCATCATTGGCAGACTCTAAATAATTTAAAAGATCGCTGTCAGCAACCCATTCAGGAAATAATAAATTGCTGTCTTCGCCCTTGGCAATGTTAAAAACCTTATATCCCAAACTTTTTAGATGATTTATACAATTTTTTGTATCTTCAATAAATTCTATAGCAAACTCAAATGATATGTAAGGAATTGGTACAGACAGTCCTTTTAATACTTGATACTCAAATCCTTCAACATCTATTTTACAAAACTTCGGGCAGCCCCACAGTTTTATCATCTCATCTAACGTAGTAATTTCGACTGTAACGGTTTGATTCCAATCGTAATTTGCAAACCGCCCTGTTTTCCATTTTTGAGAAAATGTTGATATGTAATTAGCATCACTACATACTGAAAGCTGCATAGTCCCTGGTTGCTCACCCAAGCCTTTGTTAACGATGAAAGCGTTGGGATTTTGCTGGTATTTTTGAGTTAATATAGTTAAACAATCTGGTTGCGGTTCAAAGCATATTACTTTCGTCCCAGCAGCTAAATACAAATCAGCTTTCTGCCCAATGTTAGCCCCGACATCAAAAACAGTATCTCCAGCTTCAACAAAATTGCGAATAAAATTAGTTGCCATTGATAATTTAATGTCCATTTTTGTTACTTAATTATTGTTATTTATCACGAGTGATCTCAATTCCGATTTCACGAAGGAAATGATGCAAAGGAGACGGCACTGCTATTGGTCCAAGGCTTCTTCAGAGTTATACGCTAAATCGGCTCCTAAAACAGGACTGGTGGCGATCGCCACCAATTTTGACAATTTTGACAAATTCTGTTCTATAGTGTACCCGGAAATGTAACCATTAAAACAGCACCAGAATCTCCTGACGACACGGAGGGCAGTTCGGTTTCCACCATCCCAGAGAGCCGATCGCCCTTACCCGAATTCCCCAGCACACCCAAAGAAGTTACAATTAGGTTAAGATTGATGAACATAAATAAAAAATCCCAAGTCACAGAAACTAAAAATTAGGAGATCGACCTCGGTGAATAAACGCTGGAGAAACGCAGGCCTGTACGCACTTCTGGCTATTGTAGTCATTGCCTTAGCAACCGCATTTTTTGACAAACAGCCCCCAAGTAGGGAAGTTTGGAAGTACAGCCAATTCATTCAGGAAGTCGAGAGCAAGAGAGTAGACAAAATAAATATCAGTTCCGATCGCAGCAAAGCTCTCGTAACGGCTCAGGACGGCAACAAGGTGATTGTCAACCTGCCTAACGACCCCGAACTGATCAACATCCTGACCAAAAACAACGTAGACATTTCCGTTCTGCCCCAAAACGACGAAGGCTTCTGGGTAAAAGCCCTCAGCAGCCTGTTCTTCCCGATCCTGCTGTTGGTAGGACTGTTTTTCCTGGTGCGGCGCGCCCAAAACGGGCCCGGCAACCAAGCCATGAACTTCGGCAAATCCAAAGCTAGAGTCCAAATGGAGCCGCAAACTCAGGTGACATTCGGTGACGTAGCCGGCATCGAACAAGCCAAGCTAGAACTCGCCGAAGTCGTGGACTTCCTGAAAAATGCCGATCGCTTCACCGCAGTCGGAGCAAAAATCCCCAAAGGCGTGCTGCTGGTAGGCCCTCCCGGAACAGGCAAAACCTTGCTCGCCAAAGCAGTTGCTGGCGAAGCAGGCGTTCCCTTCTTCTCGATTTCCGGTTCAGAATTTGTGGAAATGTTCGTAGGTGTGGGTGCTTCCCGCGTCCGCGACTTGTTTGAACAAGCTAAAACCAACGCTCCTTGCATCGTATTTATCGATGAAATTGACGCGGTAGGCCGCCAGCGGGGAGCTGGTTTGGGCGGCGGTAACGACGAACGGGAACAAACCCTGAACCAGTTGCTGACCGAAATGGACGGTTTTGAGGGCAATACAGGCATCATTTTGATTGCTGCTACGAACCGCCCCGACGTGCTGGATGCTGCGCTGCTGCGTCCGGGCCGTTTCGATCGCCAAGTTGTGGTCGATCGCCCCGATTTCTCCGGCCGCCTGGAAATTCTCAACGTTCACGCCCGCGGCAAAACCTTGTCGAAAGACGTGGACTTAGAAAAAATCGCCCGCCGGACACCGGGTTTCACAGGTGCGGATTTGGCTAACCTGCTGAATGAATCGGCAATTTTGGCCGCCCGTCGCAACTTGACCGAAGTCTCGATGGATGAAGTCAATGATGCGATCGACCGCGTGCTCGCAGGCCCAGAAAAGAAAGACCGTGTGATGAGCGAAAAGCGCAAAACCTTGGTAGCTTACCACGAAGCCGGTCACGCCTTAGTCGGTGCGCTGATGCCCGATTATGACCCTGTGCAGAAAATTAGCATTATCCCCCGCGGCCGCGCTGGCGGTTTAACTTGGTTCACACCGAGCGAAGATCGGATGGATTCAGGCTTGTATTCTCGCTCTTACTTGCAAAATCAAATGGCGGTAGCTTTGGGCGGCCGCATTGCTGAAGAGATTGTCTTCGGCGAGGAAGAAGTCACCACTGGCGCTTCCAATGACTTGCAGCAAGTGGCAAGAGTAGCACGGCAAATGGTAACTCGCTTCGGTATGAGCGATCGGCTAGGCCCCGTAGCTCTGGGCCGCCAACAAGGCAATATGTTCATGGGTCGCGATATCATGGCCGAACGGGACTTTTCTGAAGAAACCGCAGCCACCATCGATGATGAAGTGCGTTTGTTGGTAGAGCAAGCTTATCGGCGCGCTAAAGATGTGCTGGTTGGTAACCGCCACGTTCTGAACGCCTTGGCAGATATGCTAGTTGACAAGGAAACTGTGGATGCTGATGAATTGCAAAATTTGTTGGCTAACAGCGATGTCAAGATGGCGACAATTGCGTAAACGATTTTAGATTAAATCTAAAGTTGGAAATCGATAATTGGGGTGGTTCTGGGATTATCTGGAATTGCCCCGATTTTTTTGTAGTAGGGTGCGTCGCTGCGACAATTCTCGATATTTGAAATTATCCCATAGCGACGCACCCTACCACCCGATCACCCTTGATAAACTTCTCGCCGGTGAGAAACCTTGAGTATGAAAATCGTAAAAATTGGATCGTTAATAGTGTAAATTACCCTGTAATCCCCAACCCGGAATTCGCCAGCGGTTTCCCTCACCCTTTAACTTGATACAGCCCGCAGGACGAGGGTCATTTGCCAAAGCCTTTAATCTTGGATCGATCCTACTGCTGATTTCAACAGGAAGTAACCTTAGCTGTTTTTGGGCTGACTGTTGAATAATGACTTGATATTCAGACACTCAATTTCCTCTTCGCTTCTAGTTCGCGTTTAAATTCGTCCCAAGGAATGCCCGGTTCATCCTCTAGCCCCTCAGTCATGATGACATCATAAACATCCTCCCAGAGTTCGCCGTGCTTCTCGAAGTCGAGCACCACCGCAATTTTTTCGCCTTCGCCGTCAACTAAAAACTGAAAGTCTGTCGGTTCGCCGCATTCAGCCAACACGTCAACCCAGAAATCGCTGTGTTCTTTGAGGTCAACAATTGCAGCGGTTTTGTTGCCTAGATTGTCGGTTAAAAACTGAACGCCACGCATATTGTAGTTTGGCATATATCAAAGTTTGTAATGTGTACTAAAATTATATTCTAGTCAGAATGAGTTAGCATGAATCATCAATCTTGGTTGGCACTACTAAAAAAACATCGGGCGATCGCCGTTATCCGTTCCTCCGAAAAGGAAATCGCTTGGCAGATGGCATCAGCGGTAGCAGCAGGCGGAATTCAGTTTATTGAAATTACTTGGAACACCCACAAAGCCGCTGAATTAATTGCCGAACTCCGCTCCGAATTCCCTACTTTTAGTATTGGTACAGGCACTTTATTAAACTTAGAACAGTTGGAGAAAGCCATAGATTGCGGCGCTCAATTCCTGTTTACTCCGCATACCGATGTAACCCTGATTAAAACAGCAGTTGATGCCGGAGTGCCGATCGCCCCTGGTGCTTTTTCGCCCACAGAAATTATGGCTGCATGGCAAGCGGGGGCTACCTGCGTCAAAGTGTTTCCGATATCTGGTTTGGGAGGTGCGGCTTACCTGAAAAGCCTGCAAGGCCCTCTGGGACACATTCCTTTGATTCCCACGGGCGGGGTGACGCGGGAAAATGCCAAGGTATTTATTGACGCTGGGGCGATCGCCGTTGGTTTGGCTGGAGACTTATTTCCCAAAGACTTAGTGCAAAATCGAGATTGGGGGGCGATCGTCCAAATTGCCCAAACTCTCACCCAAAACTTAACAACTTGTTAAGCTCTCTTTCCCAATCTAAAATCTATAATCTACAATCTAAAATAGTACCAGGTGTGAAAGTTTCCCAATCTAAAATCTAAAATCTAAAATCTAAAATCTAAAATCGTTTTGGGTGTGAGGAATGAACAGCATTATGAACTCAAATTACTTGCGCCGCGCAGGAACTTTCTGTGCAGGCATCGCCCTAACAGTTGCTGCACTCTGCGGCGGGCCCAATCCTGCGATTGCTGGCGAAAAGCACAACATAATTGCCAATAGAATTATGCAGTTGCAGCAATCCAGTCAGCGCTGGATTGAAATTGATTTGTCAAGACAAAAACTCATAGCTTGGGAAGGAAATAGATCCGTTTACGCGGTGGTTATTTCCAGCGGCAAATCATCGACTCCCACCCGTACTGGAACCTTTGCGGTTCAAACCAAATACCGCGTTGCTAGGATGACTGGGGATGACTACGACGTGCCCGACGTTCCCTATACCATGTATTACGATGGTGGCAATGCAATTCACGGCGCTTACTGGCACAATTTATTCGGCAATCCAGTTACTCACGGCTGCACAAATGTCGCTGTCAATCATGCTAAATGGCTGTTCAATTGGGCCTCGGTGGGAACACCCGTGGTGGTACACAAATCAGAGATTTAGGCCCGCGCAGGGCATCGGCCCGCGCAGGGCATCGGCCCGCGCAGGGCATTGGAAGTAAAGAAGCTAGTTGATGTCTAGCGGATATCTAACAAAGGAGACAAACAGCGCATGATCCAAACCATATCCAAAACAAAAACTGTCATGTTTGATGAGTTCGTTGCCTGGTATCCAGAGAACTCTGTCCACCGGTACGAATTACACAATGGAGTAATTGTTGAAATGCCTTTAGGAACTGGCGACCATTCGGAAGTTACGGGTTTTATAAGCTTAAAGCTAGCAGTTGAAATTGACCGTCGTGAATTATCCTACTCAATTCCAGGTGACTGCTTACTCAAGCTTTCCCGTAACGAATCAGGCTACCAACCAGACGTAATTGTCCTAGACCGAACCGCGCTCATAAACGAACCACGCTGGAAAAAAGAATCTATCATCACGATGGGCAGTTCGGTTCGACTGGCTGTAGAGGTAGTCAGCACGAACTGGCGAGATGATTATTTTTTCAAGGCCTCTGACTATGAGGAAATGGGCATCCCCGAATACTGGACTGTAGACTATCTCGGCTTAGGTGGTCGCAAGTTCATCGGTAATCCCAAACAACCGACTCTAGGAGTTTGCCAACTGGTAGATGGGGAGTATCAGGTTAAACAGTTTAGGGGAAGTGAGAGGGTGGAGTCCCTGGCTTTTCCAGAATTGAGCTTGACGGCCGAGCAGATTTTTCGGGCTGGCTTGCCTCCAAGCTAGCTTAATTAGAAGGGTTGTGTTACCCGGCGTTGAGCTGTTGTTGATTCCAATCAGATAGCCAACTATAAACTTAATTAGTTTTATGCAAATTATTTTGGGCGATATCACAAAACTGGAAGTTGATGCGATCGTGAATGCTGCAAATACCAGTTTGCTTGGAGGTAGTGGAGTAGACGGAGCAATACACAAAGCAGCAGGCTCAGAACTTGTTCACGAGTGCCGATTGCTTGGAGGATGTAAGATTGGGGATGCTAAGCTAACCAAAGGATATCGCTTGCCTGCACGCTTTATCATCCACACTGTAGGGCCTGTATGGCGCGGAGGCGATTGTGGAGAACCTGAACTCCTGGCCGAGTGTTACCGCAAGTCTATGCAAATCGCCGCAGATAAAGAGTTCGAGAGTTTGGCATTTCCTTGCATTAGCACTGGCATTTACAGATATCCCAAGGCTCTAGCAGGTGAGATTGCGGTGAAGATATGCTCCGAGCAAATACAAAAGAATAGTGGGCCTCAAAGAGTAATTTTTTGCTGCTTCGATCGAGAAAATTATGAAATTTATGAGAAGATTCTATCTAACTATAGTTAATCCTCTCTTAAATCGCTAACTGATAGTCTGTAAAACAAATTCAACAAATGTTTAACTTCAAAATATCGAAGAAATTTTCAAAAGCTTTGCTGAAATTAAAGTTCGCACTAATTTTAAAATATTCATCAAACACCATTTTTTCAGAAACAACATCTATAATTTCCTGTTGAGAATCACCCGAATCCCATAGTGTTATTCGAGCGATATAATTATCAGAATCTAAGTCCAAGCGTAGACTTTGTTGAACTACATCAGATGGAGATTTTACTATCTCTAATTGATAACCCCAATTCTCAATTTCCTGACGTTTTTCCTGCATCCAATTTTCAAATTGAGTTAACATAATTATGAACAAACTCTCTAATTTAACTTTGTTGCTGTGTGAGTTATATTTGTTGCTTTAGGCATTTCAGGTATCGGTAAACCTTTTTTAGCAGCAAGTCTTCCGTCTAAACTATTGGGACTTTTAATGCTAGCCCACCCTTCTTTTGTTTGTCTTATACCAGAGGTAGGTACATCAAACTCTACATAGACAGCACCGGGCTTAGCTTGACTGATGAACGCTTCCGGATCTGCTGGGAATGCAACATATGTAGTACCAGTATAACTCTCTTGAACTACACCAGTCTGCTGCATTTTAGCAAACTCATCATAACTCATCCAACGACCGACTCTTACTGTATTTGAACAATTCGCATTATGAACCAAAATCCCTAAATCTGAAACAAAATAGGTTTGAAAGCCCCCAACATACAAATTGTAGACTATAGTGTGCCTGCGTAAGTCCTGTTAACTTAACTGCACAACTGGTTTATCCTCTAACAACGTTTCATTTGTCAGCAAATCTTCAACAGTAATGCGTAAAAAGCGCTGTTCGTCCACGCGGAAGAAGATTTTGATGCGATCGCCCCCCGGATACCCAGGCGGCGTCAATTGCGCGATACTGCGAGCTCCGTCTTTGTCATTTAGTGGCTGTACCGA
>JAYUGZ010000654.1:0-3677 GCA_043767465.1 Cyanobacteriota bacterium | reverse complement strand
TATAAAATTGGGACAACGGGACGCGGCATCGGCCCTACCTACGCGGATAAGTCCGAACGTACTGGGATTCGGATGCTCGATTTAATGGACTTGGAAGGATTCCGAGAGCAACTGGAATGGACAATTAATCATAAGAATGTCATTCTCGAAAAACTTTACAATTTGCCACCTCTGAATCCGCAAGATGTTTTTGATGAATATCAAGTTTATGCAGAACGTTTGCGGCCGCACGTAGTAGACAGTTCCCTGAAGATTTATGAGGGACTGCACACGCGAAAAAATATCCTGTTTGAAGGAGCCCAAGGCACTTTATTAGACTTAGACCACGGCACTTATCCTTATGTTACTTCCAGCAGCCCGATCGCAGGTGGCGCTTGTGTAGGAACAGGAGTCGGGCCAACTGCGATCGATCGCGTAATTGGCGTAGCAAAAGCTTATACCACCCGCGTTGGAGAAGGCCCCTTCCCTACCGAAATGGTAGATGGAGTTGGCGCAATTTTGGGCGAAAGAGGCGCAGAATTCGGCACAACAACCGGCCGCAAACGCCGCTGTGGTTGGTTCGATGCAGTAATCGGCCGCTACGCAGTCCGCATCAACGGCCTTGACTGTCTAGCAGTTACCAAACTAGATGTTTTGGATGAATTAGAAGAAATCAAAGTCTGCGTTGCTTACGAAATTGATGGCGAACGTTGCATTGATTTTCCGAAAAGTTCGCGGATATTTGCTCGTTGCAAACCGATTTACGAAACCCTTCCCGGTTGGAAACAGTCCACAGAAGAGTGCCGTAATTTGGAAGATTTGCCACAGCAAGCATTGGATTATCTGAAGTTTTTGGCAGATTTGATGGAAGTGCCGATCGCGATCGTATCTCTCGGTGCCGGCCGCGACCAAACTATCATTGTCGAAGACCCGATTCACGGCCCGAAGCGGGGATTATTGTCGGTTGACGGTACGCCTATAGTAGCATCAGCTTAACGTTATTATAGAAGAAACGGAGGACACGGCAGTGCCGTTTCCCTATCCCGATTAATTGTAGGGACAAAGGCCAAGCCCATAGGTGTCAACAACCAGGTCAAACGCAGTCAGAGACTATTGTTTGACTATTAAATCGAGATCCCCCCTAGCCCCCCTTAAGAAGGGGGGGACAGGAATCTTTTCAAAGTCCCCCTTCTTAAGGGGGATTTAGGGGGATCTAGACTTAGGTAAAAGCTAGAGATACCCAGGATTTTAGGCTTAAGTTGACACTAATAGGCACTGCCGTGTCCTGATTGTGGTTAATATTAATTCTGATGCTACCGGACTTAATATTAAATCAGGAAAGTCAAGAGGAAAGCTAATGTTAGACATGATTTTTTATGCCTTCAAAACCGAACTGTCACCACACTATGTCGAAATGTCTGAAGATGTTTACGAGTGGTTGGCAAAATCAGAATTTTCCAAAATTGGCAAATCTGTTCCCAGAAATATTGTGATAGATGAAGAAGACGAGAAGCTACCTGTAGTTGAGTTAGATAGAGATATTCGCCAGAAGTTCAGAAATTTTTTCCGCGACGCAATTATCTGCGAAAGTGATACCGTCCTCACCAAGCTGGGAGATTTTCCTCTCAAAGAAGAATATCAAGCAGCAACCTACCGTTTGAGGAAATTGCTGGACTTGTTAAAATGTGTTGAAAACGAAGATTATCAGTATCTTCAGCGAGTCCTTTGAACGAGTTTTTAGATGTTTAGTAGCAGGAGTAATCCCCATGTTTGACATCAGTTTTTATTCAGCCAAGGGTGAACCATCCGATAGTGTAAGAATCATAGCAACTACTTATGAGTGGTTAGCAAAATCAGCATTTTCCAAAATAGGTGGCGCATCAATCGACACCGAAATTTACCTAGATGAAGAAAATGTAATTCTGCCTCTAGTTGAATTAAATCAAGAGATTCGCTCCTCAGTTCAAGAAAATTTTTAGCGAAGCAATCATCAGTGAAAGCGATGTAGTTCTGACTAAGCTTGGTGATTCCCCTTCCAAAGAAGAGTATCAATCAGGAACTTACCGTCTGAGAAAAATGCTGGAATTGCTCAAGTGCGTGGAAAACGAAAACTATCAATACCTTCAGCGAATTTAATTAAGTGCGATCGCAATATCACAATTCTGGTAAAATGTGAAAACAATCAGCCGAAAGTCAGAAAATGGAAATTGCAGTAGAATGTCAAAAGCGGGCAGAAGGCAGCAAACCTAACGCCCTCCGCCGCTCAGGAATGATTCCCGCCGTCCTCTACGGACACAAAGGCTCTGAATCCATTTCCCTTACCATCAAAGCCAAAACAGTTGAACAACTGCTCAAAAAGCACGTAGTCAACAACGCCCTAATTGACCTCAGCATTCCCGAACTCTCTTGGACTGGAAAAACCTTGCTGCGGGAAGTTCAAGTTCATCCTTGGAAAGGCTTTCCTTACCACCTGAGCTTTTTCTCCGTCGCAACTCAAGACAGCCTCGAAGTTGAATTGTCGCTGCATTTTGTCGGCGAATCTGTCGGCGTCAAGTTAGAAGGCGGTATGTTGGAAACCGTGCTGACACAAATCGCAGTTAAGTGCAAACCTGATAGCATTCCTGATGCAATTGAAGTAGATATTTCTAACTTAAAGGTAGGGGATGCGCTGCACATTCACGAATTAGTTTTGCCTCCGGGAGCAGAAGCTCTCGGCGATCCAACTCAGGTGGTTGTCACCGTGCTGGGAACTAAAGCCAGCGCCGAAGAAGAAGCAGAAGAAGCAGCAGCAGCCGCAGTTTAATTATTAATTGCTAAGAGTTGTTAACTCATTGTTGACAAAGGGCGATCGCTTTATCCGAAAAGGGCGATCGTTTTTTGATAAAAAGGCTATTCTTGTTTGGGTGCGATCGCACATTTTGCACCGTTTGTAATCTTTTTTTTGAGCCGGTTCCCGTGTCCAGCCCACAACAAAGCATCCCACAACCTCTATTTTCGTAGGGACACGGCACTGCCTTTCGTCGTGTCAACTTAAGCCGAAATCCCGCCAGCCCGCCAGGGACTGAAGTCCCTGTCTAATAGCTAAAGTCCTCTGAAGAGGACTAATGAGTTGAAAATACTTTTCTTCAGTCCTCTTTGAGAGGACTTTCGCTTTGAGGCAGGGGTTTCAACCCCTGTCGGACTGTCGAACTGCGGGTTTAACGTTAAATTGACACGACGAAAGGCACTGCCGTCTCCTGCATTTGGGTAGGGACACGGCACTGCCGTCTCCGGTGCGGGGAGTAGGACACGGCATTGTCGTTTCCCTACCATATTTAGGAAGCCCAATCAAAAAATCATCAGAGAATCCCAGTTTCTCCCAGCACCGTCCGTCAAAAAAATTAATAATTCGGGGAACAAGCCTGCTATTGTTAGTGTCAAACCCGACTATAATTGTGAAACGCTTTAACTACCCTATTTAATTGCTGCCTCGGTCGCCACCGCCTATATATGCCATCAACAGTCAATACAGAATCAACAGCGGTTCAATTTAACCAACAGGGAGAAACGTATTTATCCCAAGGGAAATTAGAAGAAGCGATCGCCTCCTGCGAGCAAGCTTTGAAGATTCACCCCAATTTTGCACCGGCTTACAAGACTTTGGGCAACGCGCTGCAAGCTCAAGGCCGGATGGAAGAGGCGCGGCACTGGTACGCTAA
>JAYUGZ010000653.1:0-3677 GCA_043767465.1 Cyanobacteriota bacterium | reverse complement strand
AAACGCCGCTGACACTCATTGCGGTCGCGATCGGTTGGAAGCTGGCATTGGTGACGCTATCTGTCACTCCTACAAGTTACATTACTTGGTTCCAACGAGGATTGACCGCTTTTCTTGTCCTTGTCGTCGCCTTTTGGGTAGTTCAATTGATCGCCGAGGTTGTGACCTATGCTTTTAGGCAGTATGCCGAAAGCTCCGAGGCAATGTGGGATGATGTTTTCGCTCCCATCCTAAAAAATGTTCTCCCTTTAATTGTTTACTTGGTGGCTGGACTG
Source organism: Cyanobacteriota bacterium (assembly GCA_043767465.1). GTDB lineage: Bacteria > Cyanobacteriota > Cyanobacteriia > Cyanobacteriales > Microcoleaceae > Microcoleus. The sequence goes on along the minus strand of JAYUGZ010000653.1, from coordinate 3,402 downwards.
CTGTTTCTCCAGGCGTTCGGTGTTGACATCCAAGGTTTGTTAGTTGCAATCGGAGGATTGAGTTTTATCTTGGGGTTTGCGCTAAAAGATATTCTGGCAAACTTCTTCAGTGGGTTAGTATTGCTCATCGATACACCGTTTCGCTTTGGGGATGTGATTGAGCTAGCCAACGGTAGAAGAGGCGTGATTAAACATATTGGGCTGCGATTAACCGAACTGTATCTCATTGACACGCACTCACACATTTACATCCCCAATGCCGCGTTTGAAGGGCAGAACATTATTAACCTCAGCCGTCCGACAAATCATTACTACTACACGATCTCCATCCCCATCAAAGCAGATGTTGCCCCGGCTCTAGCCATCTCCATGATGGAAAAAGTCGTGCTGGCGCACCCCGATACCATGGGCGAAATTAACAAGAAGTTAGAATTAGTTGACCAGTTTTATGGTTACTCTTTACCTGGGGTAAAATCGCAACAGAAGCGAGAGGCGGGACGGCAACGCTTGTTAGCTGAGTCTGAGGTGAATACTGTACTAGCTGAGATTGAAATGGGTTTGGCGCACCTAGCCGATCTCATCTCCCAATTAGAAAGGGGCGGATTAGATATAGAGGAGCGGCGAACAGTGCAAGCACACTATCTGGAACTTTGTCAAAAGATTGGACTGGAATTAAAGCCCGATCAATATGACCGTCGCAGACGCTCGCTCAGTGAAGCTACCGGAACAATATCCGAGAGTAGTTTGATTGGGCTGATGCGCTGTTGGTATCGGTACTGGTTGAAAGACCCTGACCTATTTCAAGAAGACCAGCAAACGTTGAAGCAAGAGTGGGAACAGAAGATTGATTTGTTGAAAATCAAAGTCAACAAGCTGTTTTGGGCAATCAGTAATCCCAAAGGGTTAGAAACGCGATTAGACGATCTGGTAGAACGCTTTCGCGAATGGTTGCGAGAAAACTTCAAGAGTTCACGCAATGAATGGCAAGACCCCAAAATCTGGATCAATGACCTGAATGGAGATTACACGCGAGACACGCTGGTGCGGTTCTATGTCGATGACATCAAGCTAGAACATTGTGAACGGGGACAGCGGATTCTCAGCGAAATGCGGCGTGAAATCGTCTGGCATTTACGTCAGTCGTATTTGTCTAAATGATTATCGGCGAATATGCTGCCTGCCTACGCTACTCCGTCGATGCCAATCGTCTCGCAATATCTTACAGCGTATTCCAGAACAACCATACTCTTGTGGTGTTCCGGCTTCGGGGCATTGTTAACTTTCCCGATCGTTCTGCTGACGGAAGATGTACTTTTTCCCTATTCCTAGGCTGGGTGGTTAACAATATGGGATTTTATCAAAAAGATACCCAATTCCAAAATGATTAGTGGAATTGTCGAGAAATTGACGTTGCACTTCCCAGGAATCAGGGAGCGCGATCGCACTCGTTCATCACCAAAAACACATCTTTAGTAAAGGATAAATGTAATGAATCTCAGAACTTTTACCGATATCTCAAAGTGGGGAATCTTACTCAAAATTCTTCCCCTAACAGCGCTATTTTGCTTGGCAAAATGGATCGCTCATCAGATGCAGTGGGAAATTGGTAAGTTCGATAGTCAGATAGGTTCTCTGTTGGCGGCGGTAACGTTCATCTTGGCGTTTATGCTGAACGGGACGCTGAGTGATTACCGTACCAGTGAAGATATGCCCGCGCAGATTGCGAATGCGGTTGAAACGATTCAAGATACGAATTTGCTGATTGCAGCCCGTCAGCCCGACTATAACCCAACCCTACTTACAGAAGGGTTAGTTGAGATCCTCAAATCAGTCCTACTTTGTTTGAAACAGAATAAGCCATTCATCAGAGTTGATAATGCCGTTACAATCCTCAATCAATCACTGGTTCCATTATCAAAGTTTTGCTAAGCTCCTTTGATGACTCGCATTCAAGGTGAACAGGCAAAGATTCGTCTTCTGATTGCCCGAATTCAAAGGATTCGCGATACCGACTTTCTGGCATCCGCTTATGAATTGCTGCATCTTCTGATAATTGCCTCAAGCATTGCTTTGTTAATAACGCATACTGAGGATTTTTATACCAATTTGATTATTTCAGCTTTTCTATTTACGTCATTCATGTATTTGTTGTTGCTCATCTACGACATTGACAATCCTTTTGAGTATAACGGAACATCTAGTGCGGATATTGATTTGTCATCTCTAGAGCAGTCGTACCATCAACTGCGTGAGGGGCTATTGAATGAGGATGAGCCTAAAATACCTGTGTAAGCAGTTTTCAGAGGTCAAATCCAGCTAAGGCAGTTTATAGAGATGCTGGAAAGAGGCTTGAATCTTCAAGCATTAATGGATAAGCTGTACAAGACTATCAACAATACTCCTTGTAGCAAAGTTACTAAAGTAGAATTTACCGAGATGTATAATCAGAAAAAGAAACCAAAGAGGATCGGGAAAATTCCTATGCAATTACTTAAGCAGTTAAGTATAAAGACAAAACTCATAGTCATGTTACTGGTAGTCAGCCTGTGCGCTATGCTCGCGAGCACCTATATATGCTCTAGCACTGGGAAAGCTATTTTGACCGAAAAAGTATTCAACCAATTAACCAGCCTTCGGGCTGCCAAAACTTATCAAATTCAAGATTATTTTGAAACTATTCATAACCATAGCGAAACCCTAAGCGAAGATTTGACAGTTGTCGATGCCATGCAGGAGTTGAAGACAGCTTACGACCAACTGGAAAAATCAACAGTACCAGCGGATTTTGACGCAAAAATTGATAATTACTACCAGACACAATTTATACCCAAACTAACGCGAACTCAGGAGGGTGCGCCAGTTCTGGCATCCTACACGCCAAAAACAGCCGCTGCCCGTTACTTGCAGTACCACTACATCGCTGCTAACCCCAACCCCGTTGGTAAGAAACTTCTCCTTGATAATCCTGGCGACGCCAGCGCTTACAGTCGCGCTCATGCCCGCTACCACCCTATTTTTCGCAATATAGTTGAAAAATATGGTTACTACGATATGTTTTTGATCGATCCCGAAGGAACCGTTGTCTATACGGTTTTTAAGGAAACAGATTTTACGACAAACTTCACCAACGGCCCGTACAACGAGAGTAACCTAGCATCCGCAGTAAAATCCGTACGACAGGCGAAGGGAACTGGGTATGTGAAAATAGTAGATTTTAAGCCCTACAGACCTTCTTACGGTGCGCCTGCGGCTTTTATCGCGGCCCCAATCTTTAACGGTTCGGAATTCCTTGGTGTTTTGGCTTTCCAGCTTCCGGTTGACAAAATTAACAATGTGATGACTGGTAACAAAAATTGGAAACAAAATGGTCTGGGCGATTCAGGAGAAACTTATCTGGTGGGG
>JAYUGZ010000652.1:0-1392 GCA_043767465.1 Cyanobacteriota bacterium | reverse complement strand
CTCAACGAACTAGCTTTAAACTTGTTGAGCAAACTGCTATTTTGTACAGGCACAGCCGGAATGCAGCGCTTCTGGGTTAGCCTGTTTGATGGAGAAGTGGAGTAAAAATGACTATTAGGCGTCAGTACAGTCTGCCAAATTGCACCCTAGTTCTAGAAGGGTTGAGCGATGGCTCGGCAGCCAGACAGTTAGATATACGGCCAGTGCTTTCGATATTAATGAGCGCTGAATGCTACGTGACAGGTCTCCGGGAGCCCCTAAGCGGGGGACGAGAGTTTTTTGAAAGCTTGGTGAGAGCCGTCAGCAGCTATGCTCAAGAATTTATGAGCGGAGTGCATTATCCCGATCGCTACGGCCCGAATGTGGGTATGGTGCAGTTGCACAGAATTGACGGGAATTCGCACCGGTTGACAGTTCTACCCGCCGAAACAGCCAGCGCTACCCAAATCGATCAAAAAACCGAACTGTCGGCACAAGTAGATTTGACGACGGTACAGCTATTTGACTTGGTAGAGGCGATCGATCAATTTTTTGCCGACACCCAGACGCTGCCGGAATTGTCGCTGCAATTAACCCCAATTTCCAAGCGTTATATCAAATCTGCCGAACCTTTGGCGAAGCGGAGTTTGCCTGCGGTGGTGGGAGTTTCGAGTTTGGCTTTGGCTGCGATGGCATTTTTCTTGGTGCCGATACCCGAAATCCAGCGCCCGAGAGATCCGGTGCCGCAGCCCAATCCTGCGGGCAAGAATCTGGGCACGCCGAATTCGGGCGGTTCGGGTTCGCCGAATCCCAATCCCGCCCCGACCGCTGACGGTTTGCTACCTGGGAATAAAATTCCCAAAGCTGAACCGAGTTCGCCAAATCCCAATCCCGCGCCGACTGCGGATGCTTCGCCTGTTTCGCCCTCAGCCACACCGCAGTCGAATACTTCGCCCGAAAGCACGCCCTCAGCCACACCGCAGTCGAACACTTCGCCCGAAAGCACGCCCAGTCCTGTTTCTCAAGGTTTGGCAAGCCCTGGGGCAGCCGCCGCGCCGATTACCGATGCGGCCCAAATCGATCTGTTGAAGGGCAAACTTTCGCAGCAAGTTGACGGAGTTTTGAAGAATAAGCCTGCGGTTGATACGGAGTTGGTTTATCGGGTGAGTGTGGCGAAAGACGGGGCGATTGTCGGTTACAAGTCGGAGAATTCCGCAGCAGTCGCGAGATCCGAAGCGCCGTTGTCCGAGTTGCTTTACAAACCGGTGGGCACCAGGCCACCTGCGGAACCGCTGGCTGATTTCCGAGTAGTTGTTGCACCGGGCGGCACTGTTGTAGTCACTCCTTGGTAATGGTTGATTGTTGACTGATATCAATTCCGGTTGTGCCGGAATGATATAGAGGAGACGGCAG
>JAYUGZ010000651.1:0-24021 GCA_043767465.1 Cyanobacteriota bacterium | reverse complement strand
TTTATCCTTGATCGAGGAGCTTGGATTGGAGCATAAAATTGTTGAGCGAAAGTATCAGCAAGTGGGATTTGTCAAGGGTGATAAATTATTCAACCTCCGAGAAATGGGTGGAGATAGTTCATTCTCTACTTCTATTACTAATCTCAAATATGCTGTCGCTGACTATTGTCAAAAATGCAACCAATTACTATCTGTATATTCAAAAAATAACAAGAGCTTTGTTGACACTATCTCAGAAGATCCATACTTGTTAAAGGCTATTCAGACTCCTTTTACATCATCTGAACTTTATCAGAGTTTAGATTGTGACATTCAAGAACTCTTTGTCAAACCTTTTCTGAGAAAACAGTTATCCTCTGAGGCTGAAAATATTAGTCTGATGACAGCTGCTGCTGCACTAGGGGCTTCAAAATTCACTCTCAAGAGTCTGGCAGGCGGAATGAGCCTCCTTCCTGAAACGTTGTACTCTAAAATCAAACATCATGTTGCACTAGAGCAAGGGATCACGAACGTATATAGAGAAGGAAAAAAATGGGTCTTATGTAGTGGCGATCGAGAGTATGTGTGTGATGCTGTTGTTTCTACAATACCAGGGATAGAGCTAACCAATTTCTCTGATTATCAAACAGACATTTCCTATGGAAATACGAATGTATTTGCGATCGAAGGTGAAAAATATTCTAATTACGAAAATAGTGATATTTTGTTTTCAAAGGATACAAATCATAAAATTGTTGGAATAACTCGCTACGGAAAGCGATTGTTTAAAGTACAATCCTTCGATCGAAACCCACATTTTGAGAGTTTTTTTAAATCCTATGAAGTTCTCAAACATCAGTATTGGAAATACGCTATTCCTCAACTTCCCTTAAATAAAGCTTATCCCTTAGAGCAACTAGGTGAGAATTTTTATTTGGCAGGCGACCGCTGGTTTCCTTGTATGGAAATGGCAATCATTACGGGATGCAAAATAGCGAAAAAAATTAGTTCATATAAATAATATGTCTCCAATCATTACAGAAGTTACAGGTGTGTCTCGCACTATGCTCTTGACTCTGAAGGCACGAGCTGATGAACAACTTCATCCTCATCCTATTTTTCAAGATCCACTAGCTGTTGAGTGGAGCAAACTATTGCCTTGGGATAGCGGGTTAGAAGCAATTTATAGTAGTAAGCCAAAGCTGATCCAAACTAGCTTTGCTGTACGAGCTTACCATCATGACCAAATAGCATCTCGTCATATTGCTAACCATGCAAATCCTGTTGTCGTGGAATTGGGGGCTGGGTTATCTACTCGTTTTCACCGCATTGGGGACAATAGTTATCGTTGGCTGGAACTGGATTTACCCATAGTAACTGAATTACGCCACAAGCTAGATACACAGACACAGCAGCACCAGTTTATTAGTGCTTCAGTAATGGATTTTAACTGGATGAATGCTCTGCCCGATGTAGCACCTGAAAACATTTTATTTATTGCAGAAGGCTTACTGCCCTACTTTGAGAAAGATCAAGTGCAGTTGCTAATCTCTCAGATGCAATCTCGGTTTTCAGGCGCTTCATTGGTAATGGATATTTTAGGCAATTATGGAAAGGTGGTTAGCAAGGTTTTTGGTAAAATTGGAGCATCCCATAAGTGGTATGCCAAGAATGAACAAGAGGTGACAGAAATGGGATTGCATCTAATCGATGTCTGGTCTCTATTTCAGCTATATCCAAAGCGTTGGCCTTGGCAACTAAGATTGCTGTTAAAATTACGTACTCAGTTATCTTATTATCGGAATGGTTATCTGATTCTTGAAACCAAGCTATAGCCTGCCAATAAGCGAGTTAGGGACTTCCAAATAAATAATCATGCCAATACTGGCTCAGGGCGATAAAAAATATCGATAAACCATTTCCCGATATTCAAGGTTTTGTCGTTGACCTCGAATTCACTCAGACGCTGAATCTGCGTTTCAACCTCAGCCATCGCGAGTTTGGTGAGGATGCTCTAACCACCAAGCCTCCAAAACATCAACCATGAAGTCACTGGTGACTTTTGAAGTGGTGCAGTCAACTACCAATTGCCTAATTAGCCCGTTTTTGATCGCCTTTGCCGCGCAAATATTCCGCTAAAAACGCCAATCCTCCCGAACCTACTATCAATAGCACGCTCAGAGCATTAATATCAGGTTTCACCCCAGTCCGAATCCGGCTAAAAATTTCCATCGGCAGAGTTGTAGTCCCGCTACCTGCGGTGAAACTCGCAATCAAAAAATCGTCCATGCTGAGGACAAAAGACAGCAGACAACCCGAAACAATACCAGGTAATAATTGAGGTAATAAAACCTGAATAAAAGCTTCAACTGGTGTCGCCCCCAAATCCAAGGCTGCTTCTTCTAAAGACGGGTTTAAATCTGCCAATCTAGTAGAAACAGCTAGGGCGATGTAAGCCAGACAAAACACAACGTGGGCGGCAACAATTGTCCACAAACTCAGAGGGATAGCCAGTGCCGCTAAAAATACTAGAGTAGCAACCGCGCTGGCAATATCTGGAATAATAATCGGCAAATAGGAAACTCCCTGATATAAACTTTTGCCTGGAAAGCGGTAGCGGGCTAAACCAACGGCCATCAAAGTTCCGAGTACAGCGGAGATGGCAACGGCACAAACAGCGACTGTTAAACTGTTTCTCAGGGCAATTAAAATCCGCGTGTCGCTAAATAATTTAACGTACCAATCTAAAGTAAATCCTTCCCAGCCGGCGCTAAAACGGGATTTGTTAAAGCTGTAAAATGTGAGTACCAAAATGGGCAGGTACATATAAAAAAACATCAAAACGGTAAATACTGCCTGCCAAGAAATCTTAAATTTAGGTTTTAAGTACATATCGGGTTGTATTTCCTCCTGTGGATTGTCGGCGGTATTTTCCATATCTTGGAAATTGGTAATGGGTAATGGGTAATGGGTAATCGGTTTTTGTTATTTGTTATTTGTTATTTGTTATTTGCAAGCAACTACTAATAACCAGTAACCAATAACCAGTAACCAATAACCAATGACTAATGACTACTGACTACTGACTACTGACTTCTTTAAACTGCATTACGATCGCCATATTTGAGTAAAAGTGCAATTCCGATACTCACTGCAAAAATTAATACCATACTCAGAGCCGATCCCAGCCCCCAATTTTGAGTCGCCCCCAAAAACTGATTGTAAATCAAACGCGCCGCCGTCATGCTGGAAGCTCCACCGAGCAACTCGGGATCTACAAAATCGCCCAAACAACTAATAAATACTAGCAAAGAACCCGCAGCAATCCCCGGCATAGTCTGCGGTACTGTCACTTTCCAGAAAGTTTCTAGCGGATTCGCGCCCAAATCCTGAGATGCTTCTAGCAATCTGCGATCGAGCTTTTCCAAAGAAGCGTAGAGAACGGTCACGATATAAGGCAAATAGCTGTAAGCCATGCCGATTAGAACGGCGGAACTTTGATTTAACAATTCTAGAGGAGGGATGCCCAAAAGTCCCAGGAGCGAGTTGAGAACGCCCGTAGGACGCAGAATTGTAATCCAAGCATACGATCGCAACAGCGAAGAAGTCCACAGCGGTAACACAAAGCCCAATAACGTTAAATTCCGCCACTTGGGCGAGACATTGAGCGCGATCCAGTAAGCGACGGGAAATCCCAGCAGTAAACACAGAATAGTCGTTCCGGTGGCGAAAAAGAGCGATCGACCCATCACCTGCAAATTCAGCGGCTCAAACACTCGCAGGTAGTTGCCGATTCCCGAAGGATTCACCAAATCTCCCGGCTTAATATTCGGCACCAAACTAAGCTGAAAAATCACCAGAGTTGGTATTACTAATAATAGAACCAGGAACAAGCCAGAAGGGCCGAGCAATGCTAGCGGCCCTGTCCACTTTGACCACGGGGGGACGGTTTCAGGCTTGACTGGAGCAGTGGGAGGAAGCGGAGGGGGAGCTTTGGTGGAAACAGTCATAAATCAATTTTTTTGAGTTTTTAACCGCTGATGAACGCGGATATAATACGGATAGATTTGGCGATCGACTCTGCGGGGGCGGATTGATGTGAAAATTGGCTAAAAGTCAGAGGTTATGTGTAAAACCCGCCCTAGAGGTGACAATTAGGCGCTGGTTAATTTAGTCCAATAGCGATCGTACACGTCGATGAATTTTCCTACTGGAGCAACACCTTCGCAATTTTTCAAAATAGCTTCCGAGGGGAAAAGAATTGGATTTTCTCTAACTTCCGGCGTCAGCAAACTATAAGCATCTTCCGAAGGAGTTGAAAAACTTAGCCGTTCGACTAAAGAAGCAGCAACATCCGCTTGCAGCATAAAGTTAATCCACTTATAAGCTGCATCGGGATTCGGAGCACCTTTAGGAATTACTAAAGTGTCAGTCCACAGAGAAGAACCGCTTTTTGGCACGACGTAGCGCAATTTGTCATTATCTGGAATTACTTCATTAGCATCAGAAGAATAACACATGGCTAGCTTCAAATCTCCTGTCAGCATTTGCGGCCGCCAAGCGTCTGTTGTAAAAGATGCGATCGCAGGTTTGAGTTCCACCAACTTTTGGTAAGCTTGTTTGACTTGCTCTGGGTTAGTAGAATTCAGAGAATAGCCCAGCATCCGCAACGCAGCGCCCATGACTTCTCGAACATCGCTTGCTAGCGTCATTCGCCTTGCTAACTCTTTTTTGTGCTGCCACAAATAGCTCCAATCTTCAGGAGCTTCTTTGAGTTGTTCGCTGTTGTAAATCAAGCCTGTAGTTCCCCAAGCCAAAGCCACGCTATAGCGGTTTCCTGGGTCGTAGACAGGGTTTTGGAACTGTTTTTTTAGGCGATCGAGTCCGCCCAAAATCGAGTGGTCTAATGGAGTCAACAGCCCCAGTTCCGTCATCTGAACCACCATGTAGTCAGACGGGTAAATTATGCTGTAGGCGCGGCCGCCACCAGCTTGAACTCTCGCCAGCATCTCTTCGTTGGAGCTAAACACGTCAGCGACTACGCGAATGCCCGTTTTTTCGGCAAAGCGATCGAGCAAAGCTTTATCGGTATAGCCAGCCCAAGTATAGATGAAAAGTTGGTCGGCAGCACCTTTGACCGGAGGAGCAGATTGTACGTCTGCAAGCCGCCAGCCGCAACTGGAAAGGGCTAACCCGGAAATTGTCGCCGCCGAATTTTTTAGGAACTGACGGCGTGTGGAATTAGCCGGGAAAATCCTGGAAATTGGTAGATTTGTCGGAGGCACAGATTCTAAGTTTGGTAATTTGTTATCTGTTATTGGTGATCTGTTACTGGTTATCTGTTATTGGTTATCTGTTATTGGAACTAACAACTGACAACTAACAACTAATAACTAACAACTAATAACTAACAACTGACAACTAACAACTAACAACTAACAACTGACTAATTATTTTCTATCGCCCAACGCGAGACAATCAGTAGTCCCCCAGTAAGCATAAATCGGCGTGTGCGGATCTGGGAAAGAGCCGCCGGTATTTGGCTGTCGCACGGTAATTTGATCGCCCGACGGTAACTCAACCACGTAATGAACGTGAGTGCCCATGTACATGATATTTTTGAGCCGCCCTTCAAAACAGTTAACCGACAATTCCGGCTGGTAGAGATTCAAATATACTTTCTCCGGCCGGACGCTGACGACCACAGAGTCACCGGTGACACCATTCCACATATCCGACTGCTGGACAACTATTTTCAGATTAGCTGATGTGCGAACTGTGAGAGTCGATCGGTCGATCGACTCCACCGTACCAGAAAACAAATTCGTATCGCCAATAAAATCCGCCACAAAAGCCGTCTGCGGGCACTCATAAATTTCTTCAGGAGAACCGATTTGCTCAATCCTGCCCTCGTGCATCACCGCAATCCGGTCAGAAAGACTCATCGCCTCTTCTTGGTCGTGAGTCACCATCACAAAAGTCAAACCCAACTCTTGATGCAAATTCGAGAGTTCCAATTGCATTTGCTTCCGCAACTTCAAATCCAGAGCACCGAGGGGCTCGTCCAGCAGCAAAACCGCCGGTCGATTTACCAGAGCTCTCGCCAAAGCCACCCGCTGCTGCTGGCCGCCCGACATTTGACCCGGAAACCTGTTGGCGAAAGATTCCATTTTCACCAATTGCAAAACTTCCCGTACCCGTTCTTCAATTTCCGTTTTCGGCAGCTTTTTGATCCGCAATCCAAAAGCGATATTGTCCCAGACATTCATGTGTCCGAACAGGGCGTAGCTTTGAAACACAGTATTTACCGGACGGCGGTAAGCTGGAGTATTGGTCATCGACTGGCCGCGAATCATCAATTCGCCCGCCGAGGGAGTCTCGAAACCAGCGATTAACCGCAGCGTGGTTGTCTTACCGCAGCCACTGGGCCCGAGAATGCTAAAAAATTCTCCTTGGCGAATGCTGAGGTCAACGCCGCGGACTGCGGTTTCGCCGTTAAATACCTTAAAGACCTTGCGGAGTTCAACGTCAAGCGCTGTATCCGTTGCTGTCGTACCTTGGTTGAGTGCTGTCTGAAACATATTCGCCCTTTCCTGGGAGTAATGCACGCCGCTTGAATACAGTTTAAATTTATACTTTTCTGTATTTTAGGCGAGGAATGTTAGGAAGTCACAGGTTTTAGGATTTGTTCTTTAAATTTTATCTCAGAGCGCTGCTGGGCAATAGCAAATGTCCTGTGTCCCGCACCAAATTCGATCGACCGACCATCTATTGATTCTCAGGACTTGGCGTGGGAGAGGGTGTTTGCGGCTTCTGTGGTTTAGGTGCTTCTGCTTTTTTCCATTCTGACAAAGGTCGCTGGACGGCATTTTTAAAGTCAAAGGGCACCAGCAGGACGGGCAAATTTTCGGCTGAATTTTGAGGTGGCGCTTCCGCCGGATTGGCTTGGGCGTACAAGAAGCGGCCGCTAAAGTCTGTTTTGCCTAAAACTAGGCGGTGAGTTTCCTGGTTGTCCAGCTTGACTGTGACTGTAGCTTGCGGTTGGTCGAGACCGAATTCTGGCAGTTGAGCGGCTGTAATATTAATTGTGCGATCGCTCTTTCCTGTTGCCAGCCTGTCTAGCAAAAAATCCACCGATGCCTGACTCGCCTGTGCTTGCACTGGCAATTTCATTTCCCAGCTAGACTTACCTCCTTTCATAGCATAAACTCGCTCAAAAGTCAAGATTTTTTCCGGAGTTTTCACTGTAAAGAATTGTACGCGATCGGACTTAAAAGCAAAAATTTTCTGTTTCTCTTCCTTAGCCGCTTCCTGCTTGGGAGTCACTTGCATCTCGTACAAAGAAACAAACCCAATCATGCTCAGCGCGACGGCTATCAATACGAATGTATTTTTCTGCAATTTCATAATAACTGGTCATTGGTCATTGGGCAAACAGGGCGAAGCGAAGCGGAGGGATTGGGCATTGTTGACTGTTGACTGTTGACTATTGATTAATGTTATTGGTTATTGGTTATTAGCCACAGCAAAGGATTAACAAATGACAAATGACCAATGACAACTAACAACTTACAACTGACACTTGCCCACTGTTGACTGTTGACTGTTGATTAATGTTATTGGTTATTGGTTATTAGCCACAACCAAAGATTAACAACTGACAACTGACAACTGACAACTAATTTATCTTCTCTTCCACCAGATAGTGCCGCCAATTCCCAGTCCGAGTAAAGGCCAAATTAGCCAAGCTAAAACCAGCAATCCTATTTGGACGACACTCATGTTAATGCGGCGGTTGGTAGCTTTTTTGGGACTGATAGAAAAGCTTTGCTGGTCTGGTTTGCTCAACCAACTGACCGAGTTGAGAAATACGTCGCTATTGAGTTGTTGGTCGAACCAACCGTTAGTCACAAATTGAGATGTGCCAATTACTACCATGCGCGATGTTTTTCTAGGAGTAGAAGGCGCAGAAGGAGTTGTGGTTGGGCTGGGAGATACTGTGGGAGATGCTGCTGGTGTTGGTGTGGGCGAAGTTTCCGGAGATGCTGTGGGCGAAGTTTCCGGAGATGCTGTGGGAGATGCTGTTGGTGTGGGTGAAGTCGTCGGTAACACTGGAGGCGTAGCTTCTTGGGAGACAATCACCGAATAGCTAATTGGGGAAGCTGTCGGCGAAGTCGTCGGTGATGGTGAAGTCGTCGGCGAAGTTGTCGGTGATGGTGAAGTTGTCGGAGATGGTGAAGGTTTCGGTGATGGTGAAGTCGTCGGCGAAGTTGTCGGTGATGGCGAAGTCGTCGGCGAAGGTTTCGGTGATGGTGATGTTGTCGGTGATGGTGATGTTGTCGGCGAAGGTTTCGGTGATGGTGAAGTTGTCGGAGATGGTGAAGTTGTCGGTGATGGTGAAGTTGTCGGAGATGCTTTCGGGGATGCTTGGGGTGAAGGCGTGACGGGTGTTGGTGAGGGTGAGGGGTTTAAGGGAGTGGTGTCAGAAGCCGATCGCACTAAAGCCACACCTAATAATAGCGGGCCTTGTCGATCGGTCTTCGGATCGAACTCCAACTTCTTAGTCGTCAAATCGCTTTCCGCCCAACTTTCCTGACTCGTCCAAATCAGCGGTTTTTCCTCTATCCCTACTACTGGCGAAGTTTCCAGAGCACGCGCAAACGGATAAAACGAAATACCGCTACCGAAACTTTGAGTAATCGGATGTTCACCGTAACGCCTGACTGTGGGAACCGTCGCGCCCAGACCGAATCTTTGACCGGTACCCGAAGCATCGATAGCCAAACGGGAGTCTAATTTGACGCCCCACTCTTGCAGAAATTTGTCCAATCCCGTATTAATTGCCGGGTCTACCATTAAGAATAAACTGCCACCGCGATCGAGATAAGCTTTTAGTGCTTTAATTTCTGTATCGGAAAACGGTTTTTCCAGCCCAGCAACGATTAAAGCATCTGCATCTTCAGGAACTTCTTTGCGTTCGGTAAAATTCAGCGTTTGGGAGTTATAGTATTTATCTTTCAGAGCTTTTTCAGCTTGTTGAATGCCGCCTTGACCTTCTTTTAGCGGGCGTTCTCCTTTACCTTGCAAAAAGTAAACTGTAGGAACGCGAGTGCTCAGAATTTCTTCTAAGCCATTGGTAAGTTTGATCTCTGAAAGACCTTGATTCGGGTCACTACCAAAAGCAGTGCCGCCTTTTTGCAGCACTTGTTTTTTGTCGCCCGATTGCAGGTAAACTTCTCCAATGCTGGTAATGCTAAATTCCCGGGCTTTTCCCGGTTGGGCTTGCGGGTCTACAAACTCGTATTGGAATTTTTCGCCTCCCTGGCGTTTGTAGCTTTGCAGCAATTCTTTAATTTGGGGATTTTGCAGCGGGTCAAACACCCAAACTTTGACTGGTTGTTGCAGGTTCCGCAGGATTTGTTGAGTCTGGGGGGCGAGGGTAAATTGTTGGCTTTCGGTTAAGTCGATGCGGGTGGGATAGCGAAAGGCTATGAAGTTAATTACTCCGAGAATTGCAAAGACCGCGAGGGTAGCAATCAGGGCGTTGGTACTCGCTTGAGTGGAACGCCGCCCCCAAAAGCCTTGTTCGTTAGTTAAATATAGCAGCCAAATTGCGATCGTCACTATTCCAGCAATAACTAAACCGACTGTCAAGGGTTCCCATGCTGCGGATACAAGTGCTGCTGTTAGCCCCGCTGCGGTGAACAGGGGGCCCAGCCAAAAAATATACTTCCAATTTGTTTTGCTAATTTTCATAAGGTAAATATTGTGTGACCAAATTTCGGTTCTAGAATGTTATTCTATATCGCCTGAGACTCCAGCCATGCTGTTAAATCTGAATGCTGGTTGAAATCCGGGATGGCATCTCCCAAGTCTTCTAATTCCTGTAGGCCTAATTTACGGATGCAGTTTTCAGTTTCCGGTTCTATTGTGCCTAAACGTCGCACGATTTGACGCAATATTAATGACAGGTGAGCGGTTTTTGTCTCCTGTTCTCTTGCTAAATCTATGGCAATCTGCTGGTCTTGAATCCACTCTTCTTGGTTTTGCAATTCCTTTAATTCTTCGGGAGTGAAGTTGTCCTCGCTGGCAATTCTCAAAGCTTGCTCAATTTCGGGAAATGCCCTCATGGTTTCTGGTAATGTCTCCAGAGTGCTGGTGTTTTTGAGAAAGTAAATCCATTGGTCGGCGCTTGTTTCTAAGGCTGATAATTCTTTGCTGAATTTGGGGAGTTCCACAAAGACTAATTCTATTTCTGTATCGGGACAGCCAAGCTGTGGCTCTTTTTCTTGAAAAACAAACCGCGTCATGTATTCCGGCTGATTTTGAAACATTTCAAAATCGGCAATTTTTAAGGAAATTACTGTTTTTAGTCTTTCGTAACGTTCTTCTTTTGTTAACTGCAAACTGTAGGTTTTGGCAGCGTTGTACAAAACTCTTTTCTCGAAGGAAGGCACGTTGAGCAGTTGGATTTCAACGAGGGCAATTCTGTCACCGTTAATTATGGCTTTGACATCTAGGCCTGTATCTTGGACTCCGAAAGCTTGATTTTCTCCTGGTTGGGATTCGATTATTTCTAAGTCTTCGATGACTGGCTGTGCTTCATAAATGATGGCGTTTAAAAAGTCAATCAGGATGTCTTTGCTGTTGGTGGAACCAAATATTTTTTTGAATGCAAAGTGGTTTTTGGGATTGATAAATCTCATTTTTTGAGGTACTTTCTAGAAGGATTCACAGGAATTGGTAATTGGTAATTGGTCATTAGTCATTGGTCATTGGTCATTGGTCATTGGTCATTGCTAATTACTAATTGGTAGCCTCTTCTCCGACTCTCCCACTCTCCCCCTCTTCCTCTCTCCCCCACTCCCACGCCCGAATCTGAACCTTGGCTGTTTAAGAACGCTGATATCGCAAGGCGTCGATGGATTGGGCGGTGAGAAATACTCCTAAAATTATGTAGCTGGCAAACATAATTAAACTGCTGGTATCGAAAATTCCCTTGACAAGATTGGTGTAATGTGTTAGTAGCGAAAGTTGTCCTAGGGCTGCTCCGAATGGACCGCCGATACCGACGGCGGCTGCGTCGATTACCCACAGAAATAATACTAGAGTGAAGGTGAGGATGGCTGATAAAATTGTGCTGTCTGTGAGGGAGGAAATAAACATTCCGAGAGACAAGACTGATGCTGCTAGTAAGATTAGACCGCCGTGTCCTAGCAGGAGGACGCCGGGGGGTACGGGGGGGGTTGAGGAACTTAGGGCGATCGCCTCGCAGAACAACAGGGGTAGCAACATTGTGGTGTAAAATGTTAATACGCCGAGGAGTTTGCCCGTAGCAACTGCCCAGTTTGTTAAGGGCGATGTGGCTAAAAGTTCTAAGGTGCCGCGTTTGCGTTCTTCTGCGTAAAGTCCCATGGAGAGTGCGGGCAATACGAACAGTGAAAGGGAACCCATGATGCGCAGGAATAGTTGCAGAAATTCGTAGGCTACATCAATGGGAGGTTCGGTAATTCCCGCTTGGTCTCGCTGGCCGATTTGGAGAATTAAGCCGTCGGGGGCGAGGAGAATGGCGATTAAAAAGTAGCCGGTAATTAGCCAAAAGACGGCGGCGATGGCATATGCTAATGGGGAGGCAAAATAGCTTTGCAGTTCTTTGCGGTAAATGGCGACAATATTACTAATCATTACTAACATTTAAAAATTGATAATGGGGAATTGGGAATGGGGAATTGATTCATTCTGAGTCGCCTGCGATTGGTGTTTCGCTGTCGTCGCTTTCCTGTTGTTGTCTTTCTATTTGTCGCTTTCTGCTAACAGGTGGCTGTTGTGGTTGAGAATGGCTACTCGGTTGTGGCTTTTTTTTAAGTTGCCGATTTTCTACAACGGGTGCGGATTCTGGTTGAGAATGCTCGATCGACTCCACGATTTCCACAACGGGTGCGGATTCTGGTTGAGAAAGCTCGATCGACTCCACAGTTTTGGCAATTTGCAGAAAATTTGGAACCGGAGGCGGTTCGGAGGGAGAAAGCTCGATCGACTGTTGTCTTTCTACAATTTCCAGAAAATCTGCCACTGGTTGCATTTCTGGTTCTAAATCGCTGATTGCTTCTGGTGTGTGTGCAACTGGTGGGGATTTTGGTTGAGAAAGCTCGATCGACTCTACGGTTTCTACAACTTCCGGATTTTCGACAATCGGTTCTAGTTGATGACGCTCGATTGACTCTGATAATTCTACAACGGGCTGGGATTCTAGTCGGTGATGGTCGATCGACTCCACAGTTTCTGCAACTGGTTCTGATTCTGGTTGAGAATGCTCGATCGATTCCACAGTTTCTGCAACTGGTTCTGATTCTGGTTGAGAATGCTCGATCGACTCCACAGTTTCCGCAACGGGTGCCGATTCTGGTTGAGAAAGCTCGATCGACTCCACAGTTTCCGCAACGGGTGCTGATTCTGGTTGAGAATGCTCGATCGACTCCACAGTTTCCGCAACTGGTTCTGATTCTGGTTGAGAATGCTCGATCGACTCTACGATTTCCACAACCGGTGCGGATGCTGAATGAGAATCATAGAGGGATTCTACAGTTTCTGCAATCGGTTCTGATTCTGACTGAGAATCATAGAGAGACTCATGCCTATCCGAAACTGGCAGATTTTCCACAATCGGTTTCGATTCCGATTGATGAGAGTCGGCGATAATCGGTGATTCCGATTGATGAGCATCCGCGATCGAGTCTTGAATTTCTGTCGCTTCTTGCAGATTTCGATCGACCTCCGGTTCGCTGTGAACCAGACTTTCTTCCGGTTTCTTTTGGGCCGCTGTCAGCCGTAAAAACACATCTTCCAGAGTAGCCCGATTGCGGCGCATTTCGCAGAGTCCAAATCCAGAGGCGATGATAGCTGCGGCGATTTCTCGTCCGGGTTCTATTTCCGGTTCGCACAAGGCCCGCAGGCGATAGCGACTGGCTAAAAATTGCTGGTTTGGGATCAATTCGATCGATCGAACTCCCGGCAAATTTTCCAAAGCAGGCAACAGCAGATTATTTAGCAAATCCGCCTCGCCTTCAACTTCTACTTCGTAACCTTCTCCGGCCAACTCTCCCATCAAATTTTCGGGAGTACCTGCTGCGACGATTTGACCGCGATTGATGATGGTGACGCGGTTGCAAGTCATGCTGACTTCCGGCAGAATGTGGGTCGAAAGGATGATTGTGTGTTCGCCGCCGAGACTTTTGATTAAGTTGCGGACTTCGATGATTTGTCGCGGGTCGAGGCCGACGGTGGGTTCGTCGAGGATAATGACTGGCGGGTCGTGGACGATCGCCTGTGCAATACCAACTCGTTGCTTAAATCCTTTGGAAAGTTTGCGGATTAAAACTTTGCGTTTTTCAACGAGGCCGCAGCGTTCGATGGCGGAAGTAACTCGTCGCGCGCGATCGCCCGCAGGTACTTGCTTAATCCGCGCCACAAAAAAGAGAAACCCTTCCACAGTCATTTCTGGATACAGCGGCGGGTTTTCCGGTAGATAACCGATGCGCTGTCTAACTCCCATCGAGTTTTCGTGAACATCGAGCCCTGCGATGCGGGCGGTACCGCTGGATGCAGGCAAATATCCCGCCAAAATCCGCATGGTTGTGGTTTTTCCGGCGCCGTTGGGCCCCAAAAACCCGAGAATTTCTCCTGATTCGACCGAAAAAGACACGTCCGCGATCGCTGCGGTCGAACCGTAAGTTTTGCTTAAGTGTTCTACTTCAATCATTTGTCAGAAATCAGTCGATTTTAGGTTTGAGATTTGAGATTGACTCGGCCAACCACAGGCGGGACGCCTGTTCCACGAAGTGCAGAGTCCCGTCAGCAGTGGGGGTTGATCGAATTTTTGGCGCTAATCCTAATTTGATTTTGTCTTTGAGTGTAGTCCTTCAAGAACCAAATCTATCATAAGTGTCGATCGTACCAGAGAAACCGGCAGCGAGTTTTGGGCTGCTGTCGTCTGACTTCGGCTAAGGTTGAGGCTGTTTTTGTTGATTTATAAGTTTAGACAATACTTCTGTCATTTTAGTTTTAAAGTTTCAAACAATCACTAATATTTCTGTTGTTTTGTTCGCTTTTTTATTGATTTCATTCTCATTTATTTGACGAATTTAGGTCGTTTGCGTGGTATTATGAATTTGAGAATCTTGGCGACGTATGTCAATTCATAAAATCCAGCTTGAAACCCTATATCTTCCGTTTTTGGGGTTTGTGTCGGGTAGTTAATTGTTTTTTATACCAGTAGTTCAAAATATATTTTTGTTTCGGAGTGTTAAGGGATTGTAAAGTGTGGGTTGACAAAATAACGCTTTTATGCAGGAGATTTTTTGACGAACCGCGTTGGCGTAGCCTGCGCGAAGGAAGTTCGGCAGCGGATTGTGTAACGGATGTAACGGATGTAATGGATAGAGGAAAGAAGGAAGAAGAAAGCAGGGATTATGGTTGCTGAAATTGAGTTAATAGCCAATTTCCTACTTGTGCTTGGTCTTGAGTGCGACTTCGCCGCAAGGCTTCTTCTAGTAAAGCAATAGTTAGTCCTGGCAAAACCTCCGATAGCACAATCCGCCGACTGCCATTATCAGCAATAATAGCAAAGGCAATAATTTCGGATTTTTGCACGTCTAGTACCCAATATTCAGCGACTTTTAGCTCTTCGTAAAGCAACCGTTTTTCACCAATATCATCAGCCAAAGTAGAGTCAGCAACTTCTATGACTAAATCTGGCGGTGGGGTAACGTCAAGACTGGCGATCGAAGTTCCCCTCGGTGCTAATTGCGCTCTTTCTCCGATATAGTATGATACATCCGGTTGACACTCTCGCACTCCTGTTTTCCTGTAGCTACAGTTATCCAATCCGTTAAGAGAGATACCTTTGATAGTACAAAATAGGTTAATTGCGAAAAGTGCGATCGCATTATCTCGTGAATGATCTGGCCCTACTGACATAGTTTCAATCCTCATTTGTCCGTTGCGGTAGTAGCATTTGGCTTTATTGTAAGCTGGGTCATCTGCCATTGCGATGAATTCTTCCCATGTTGCTGCTACCCAGATATCTGTAGGTAATTGAGTTGTTACTGTACTCATTTTTCACCTTTTGATAAGACAGTTTTATTGACTATTATCTTAACACATTCGATCGCACTCTCAGCTTCCCCTTTTCCAAATCTTAATTTCCCCCAACCAACCCGCACTCACAATCGTCTTAGCATCTGCACTAATTGCCACAGCAGTAACATAGCCAGAATGTCCGATCAAATTACCTCTCAATTCGCCCGTTAGCGAAGCCCTCGAAGAGGATCGCAAATCCCACAGTTTCACGCTCTTATCCCAACTCCCAGTAACCAGTATACTCCCATCCCGACTGATTGCCACAGACCAAACTCCGTCAGTATGTCCGCTTAAACGCCGAATTAACTGCCCGTTTCCGGTATTCCATAACCCAACATTACCGTTGCTGTTGCCGGCGGCCAAAGTTTTTCCATCGGGAGTAAAAGCTAGGGACAAAACCGACAAGTTTTTGCCGCCAATCGTCCGAATTGCTGCACCTGTCGCTAAATTCCACAACCGAATTGAACCATCTTTGCTGCCGCTAGCTAAAGTTTGGCTGTCGGGACTAATCGCCACAGCATTCACTAATCCAGAATGCCCGGTTAAAGTCCGCAGCAATTCCCCAGTTTTCGCATTCCAAATCTTAATCGTTTTATCCCAACTGCCACTCGCGACAAATTGACCGTCGGGACTGACGGCAACACTCGAAACAGCCCCAGAATGCCCGCTCAAAGTGCGTATAACCGCGCCTGTTTCTAAATTCCAAATTTTTACTGTTTTGTCATCGCTGCCACTAGCTAACACGTTTCCGTCCGCACTCGATGCCAATGCGTTTACCGATTCCGTGTGTCCTTGTAGCGTAGTTTTCAATTGTCCGCTGGGAAAGTTCCAAACTGAGATTGTGCCGTTGCTGTTTCCTGTGGTAAAATAAGCGGAAGCAAGAGTAAGGGAACTGACAACTTCTGAAGCCGTTTTGATGGTATTTGTCGCAGTAAAGGCGATCGCACTTCCAGACTTCCGAGGCGGATTATTCACAGGAGTTTTCGGGTTTCCGGCTGTGGGAGATTGGGGAAGTGCAGGTAGTGAAATAGTCGATCGCCATTTCATGAAAGTATTGATTTCTATCCCCGCCGCCACGATTTTATCCGAATTCTCTTCTAACCTGACAATACCGTTAATTGCGATCAATCGTCCCGCATCATCGAGCACTGGGCCGCCGCTCATGCCAGCTCTCACTAAGTTATTGTATACCAAAGTATAACCGTTCCAGGGAGTTTGGCGGCCGGTCAGCAAGCCTTCCGTAGCGATGAAAATCGGCTGTCTCAGGGAACCGCCGGATGTCGGCCAGCCAGCCACATAAGCATTGTTTCCCTTGGTTGCGGCGGAATTTGCTAATTGAGCGAGGGGGTAGCTTTGAGGGCTGCTGAAGGGGACGATCGCTAAATCAGCACCGGGCATTCGCCGGATGAGATTGTATGATACAGAGTGAGCTTGACCGTCGGGAGTTACAACCTCGTAATCGCCTGCTTTATCGACTACGTGCCAGTTGGTGAGTATATAGTATGTGCTACCTTGTTTCTCTAAAATTACTCCCGAACCGCCTTTTGGCCCCTGGATGCGCACGGTGATTTGTTTGGCGACGGTTTTAACTGCGTCGGCGGTTAAGCCTAGGGCGATTTGAGGTGATGTGAAGGGGAGAAGAGAGATGGTGCTTAGTGCGATCGCAGCACTCAAAATAGCCGGAATTGTTCTGCTGTAGTTCATGATTGTGTCAATTTAACATACCCACCTATCAACGGACGGATCGGTTTTCCGGTTTGTGGCGAGTTGACGGTTGAGCATGGAAGAGTGTTTGGGCGATCGAATTCTGTAGGGTGGGTCACTTGACAAAACCCAACGCTTGGGTTATTATGTGTCATATATAAAAAGTAAAAATAAAAATAAAAAATAATAAAAATTTATGCCCAAAGTTCTTGAAGACCTTCAGGACAATTTATTTGTATACATCTATACTAACGATCACACTCCTGCTCATGTCCACATCTTTAAAGGTAGAAAAAATGATGCTAACCAGATGGAAATCAAGATTAATATTGGCAGTGAAGAAGCACCTCCTACTTTAGTTTATGCTCACGAGCTAATAAAGAAGAAAGACATCGTAAATGCAATTAAACTTATAGCGATCAATCAAGAAATGCTTTTAAGCAAATGGAAAGAAATACATGGCATTTAAAAATTGGGATCTAGAATTAACAGAAGAAAATCTTCTAGAGCAAATAGCCAAAGCCAAAGAAGCATGGAAACAAGCCGAGGCGACAGAACCTCGCGCCGAATCTGTGCATTATAATCAGTCTGAAGATTTAATTACGATCAAACTGAAAAACGGTGCTATTTTTGCTTTTCCTCCACAACTAGCACAAGGCTTAGAAAATGCTTCACCAGAACAACTTGCTGATGTTTGGCTACCTCCTTCCGGTAGCAGCGTACACTGGGAAAGTTTAGATGTTGATTTTGGCATTCCCGAACTTATCGCAGGTATTTTTGGCACAAAATCTTGGATGGCTGAATTAGGTAGGAAGGGAGGAAAGGCAACTTCAACCTCTAAATCAGCAGCAGCAAGGAAAAATGGCAAAAAAGGCGGGCGACCTAAAAAGAATATTTCTGTTAGTTCTTGAAATCAATTTTTAGGTGTCAGATGTCATCGACTAAAATCCCCGAATTCTCCAAAAGTTCGGGGATTTTGCCTTAAATATCATGCCAAATCAAACAGTAAAATCTCCGCATCTTCCGCCGCTTCAATCACCAACTCAGCCTCATCGCTAACCGCCGCACCGTCCCCTTTTTCTAAAGTCAAACCATTGAGCAAAACAGCACCGCGAGCCACTTGTACCCAAGCATGGCGATGCGGCTGCAAAGCATGAGAAACCTGCGAGTTTTTATCCAAAACCGCCGCATACAAATCGACATCTTGATGTACTTTCACAGCACCATCTCTGGCATCGCGCGCCGCGACTAATCGCAGTTTCCCGCGCCTTTGGGCTACAGGAAAATCCCGCTGTTCGTAACTCGGCGGCAAGCCATTTGTATCGGGTAACAGCCAAATTTGTAGCAAATGAACAGGCTCAGTTTGCGAGTGATTGAACTCGCTGTGCTGAATGCCAGTACCTGCACTCATCCGCTGCACTTCACCGGGTTTGATTGCTGCACCGGTTCCCAAACTGTCTTTGTGTTCTAATGCCCCTTCCAGTACATAGGTGATAATTTCCATGTCCTTATGTCCGTGAGTTCCGAAACCTTTACCCGGGCTAATCACATCCTCATTAATTACCCGCAACGAGCGAAAATTCATAGAATTGCGATCGTAATAATCGGCAAACGAAAATGTGTGGTAGCTGTCCAACCAACCGCGATTAGCGTGTCCTCTTGCTTCACTTTTTTTGACGGTAATCATTTTCTGTATCCTCCTGGAATTTGAGATTATAGATTTGAGATTGAGTAATTGGGAATGACTGAGGTCGCTCGCAGTTACGAGTACGGGCTTGGACTTCCCTTCTTTGACGGAACTCGTATCAGTGAACTTTATCAGTGTTTCTGAGATACTTCTACTTTAAACCTAGTCAAGCTATTATGGAAAGTACGCACTTAAAAGTGCGATACTTACCAAAAAGATACTATGCAAGTAAAAGAAGGAAGTATTGAGAGAGCAAATTGCCCGGTAGAAAGAACTTTAGAGGTGATTGGCGGGCGGTGGAAAGTCTTAATTCTGCGGGAACTGTTTGGAGGAGTGAAGCGTTTTAACGAGCTGCAACGGGCTGTCAACGGCATTACGCAGAAAATGCTGACGCAGCAATTGCGGGAGATGGAGTCAGACGGGATTGTGCACCGGGAAATTTACCTGCAAGTTCCGCCGAAAGTTGAATATTCGCTAACGCCTTTGGGCGAAAGTCTCAAACCGATTATTGATACTATGCACGAATGGGGAATTAAGCATATTAACTATAGTTGAGTTTACTGATGTCTACCTACTTCCCAATTCGCGATCGCAGATTATATCATTTCTGGTTAAATAACCGTTATCAAGTTTGTAGTGAGGAATGCAAGTCCTCCAAGTTGGAAGAGGACTTGCATTCCTCACTACAAACCTGTCAGAGCAATACTTTTTTCCGTCTTCCGACTGATGGCAATTTTTCCAGCTAGTCTAATAATAATAATATGAACAAAATAGAGCGTCTTGCCACCCTCAACCGCATCCGCAAACTCAGCCGCCTGATGGATACCGCCATTGGCATCCCTGGTACTAAATTTCGCATTGGTTTAGATCCCATTATCGGTTTAGTTCCCGGTGCTGGGGACATCGTAGATACCGCATTTTCTGCTTACCTAATTTACTTGGCAACTCAATTCAACATTCCGCCCAAAACCATAGGTAAAATGATTTACAATATCGGCATAGAAGCTGTTATCGGCTCAGTGCCTTTAGTGGGAGATATCTTCGATGCTTTTTATAAGTCAAACATGAGAAATCTGGCACTGTTGGAAGCGCACATCGAAGCAGAGGAACCGGAATTAGCGGCAGTTGCAGAACCTATTCATGAATCAATTAAACTCTAGGTTTGTAGTGAGGACTTTAGTCCTCAGATTTTCAGAAGGACTAAAGTTCTCACTACAAACCCTTTTAAATATTATGTGGAAAGCTCGCCCTTACAAAATTCCACGAAAGCATTAACATCTTCTTCTTTAGTATTAAAAGCAGTTACCAGTCTGACAGTACATCCAGCTTCGCTGTCCCACCGATAAAACTGAAAACCATGACTCAAAGCCCCTGCAATTACCGATTCTGGAAGCTGAATAAAAATCTCGTTAGCTTCGACGGGATGGCAAAATTTTACTTTCTCAAATCCTGCTAAACCTTCGGCTAATTTAGCTGCCATCTTGTTTGCATGAGCTGCATTTTTCACCCACAAATCATCGGTTATGTAAGCTTCTAACTGCGCTGACAAAAACCGCATTTTCGAGAACAGATGCCCGCTGCGCTTGCGATAGAAAGGGAAAGTCTTTGCTAATTCTCGATTGAAAAATACCACAGCTTCCGCAGCCATCGCGCCATTTTTTGTGGCTCCAAACGAGAGAATATCGACACCTGCGCGCCAAGTAATATCCGCAGGCGCGCAGCCCAAACTCGCAACAGCATTGGCAAAGCGAGCTCCGTCCATGTGCAGGTGCAAATTGTGGCGGCGCGCCACCTCAGAAATCTGGGCAATTTCCGCTGGATTGTAGACAGTGCCAGCTTCTGTGGCTTGAGTGATGCTGACGGCGGCGGGTTGTACGTGGTGGACGATTCCTGTGCCAGCGCGATCGACTATTTCACCTAAAGTCTCTGCCTTAATCTTAGCATGATTTCCTGTTAATGTTACTAACTTTGCACCGCCCGTAAAAAACTCCGGCGCGCCGCATTCATCCAGATTAATATGAGATTGGGCGTGACAGTAAACAGCCCCGTAAGGAGGAGTCATCACCGCCAGGGCCAGAGCATTAGCAGCAGAGCCGGTTGCTACAGGAAAAACCGTCACCGATGTCTCGAACAAATCCGAGAATTTCACTTGTAAACGCTGGGTATATTCATCATCTCCGTAAGACATCGCAGCACCGCAATTAGCCGCTGCAATCGCTGCCATAATCTCCGGCGAAACCCCGGTTGCATTGTCGCTACAAAAATTCATTTGAATAATTGGTAAACAGAATCTATAATATAACTCAACAGTCAAAACTCAACTGTCAAAAATTAAACCAAGAGGAACTATGGCAGAGTACCGTCAAATAGAATACCGCATCGGCAAAGACGGCAAAATTACCGAAACCGTCCTCAACGCCACAGGTTCGAGTTGCACCGAAACCACCGCCGGAATTGAAAAAGCTCTCGGAAAAGTAGAATCTCAAGATTTGCTGCCAGAATACTACCAAGGTGAAGAAAATTTGACCGTTGAACAAACGCAGACTTTAAAACAAGTTTAGAAAATTTAACAATGTTCTATCTCCTCGACGCAACGGTTGATGTAACAATAGTGTCTCCTTTCAGCATCGCCCTAGCTGTTGGGGGCATTTTTCTAATTTTAGTCTACGCTTATGCTGCATCTGAGGCCGGAGATGCGATCGACTTTAAGTATGATACAATCCTCCGGGAACGCATGAATCAGCTAAATATCGTAGATTGGCAAGATTTAGGCGAACAAGCAGGCTTAAGTCGCTTCGGGGTGCGCCTAGTGCGGCAGGGAGACGTGGGAAAACTCACAGTAGACCAACTGCGGCGGCTGGCAACTGTGCTAAATTTGAATTTCCAGGAATTCGATCGCACTTTAAGCGCACTGCCCATATCGGCTACAATCACCACGAATCCCACCGAAATCGAAGAATTGAAACAGCAGTGTTTCCGGCTGCGGGAAGAATTGCAGCAACAAAAAACTCAACTAACTGCCGATTTTCGCCGCACTACGTTTGAACAATTACAAACTTTGTTAACCAGCTATCCCGCCGCCCGCAAAATGGCAGAGGCTAAGCCGAATATGCCCGCCAAAAATCTCTCTGCTTTGTTTACACCCCTAGAAAATCTCTTGTCAAGTTGGGATTTTGAAACAATCGGTTTAGCTTGGGAACAAACGGCTTACAATCCGCAGTTGCACCAGCCGGATGTTGAGGATATAACAGAAGGAGAGCTAGTTTACATTCGGTTTGTCGGCTATCGGAATGGAGAGCAAATCATGACTCCTGCTAAAGTTAGTCGTACCCTCCCACCGGGAATAACAAATTAAATTTAAAATCTAAAATAGACATGACTACAGTTGCAATAGACTTCGGTACCAGCAACACGGTTGTTTGCATTCTCAACCCGGATACGCAAACACCAGAAACTTTGAGATTGGGCGAAATGTCCCGCATTTTTAAGAGCAAAAAATCGACTTCAGATACCGTAGAAATACCTGTAGTACCGAGTTTAGTGTTTGTCAAAAATTCGGCAGAGTTGATATTGGGTGAAAAGGTGCGCTCTCAGCGTTTAGGACAATCCCAGCCAGAACGATTTTTTAAAGCTTTTAAACGTGATTTAGCAGCCGATTATCAGCCTCCAGCTCGCAACCTTGATGGCAAAAACTACACACCAGAATCTGTCGCCGAACAATTTATTAGAACTATATGGAAACAATTATATCAGCAAAACATCCAACCAGACAAACTAATTTTCACAGTGCCAGTCGGAGCATTTGAGCGATATTTAGATTGGTTTCGCGACTTAGCAAAATCTCTCGGAGTTGAGGAAGTTGAGCTAATCGATGAATCCACCGCGGCCTCCCTGGGATATGCAATAAAACGACCCGGTTCTTTAGTTTTAGTAGTAGATTTTGGTGGCGGTACTTTAGATTTAAGTTTGGTGCGTACTGCGCCTCCTTCCTTAGTCAAAAATAGCCAATCTCACAGCCCAAATTTAATGCGTGCCGAAGTCTTGGCAAAATCGGATGCTTATGTCGGTGGCGAAGATATTGATATCTGGATTGTTGAAGATTATTTGCGGCAAATTGGTTCGTCGCGAGCCGAAGTCGGCGGTGTGGGCTGGCAAAATTTATTAGAAATAGCAGAAAAGTTAAAGATTCAAGTTTCTCAAGTTAATGAGGCGAAAGAAAGTTGGTTGGATGATGAAAATTTTATGTCTTATGATTTGCAGCTAAATCGAGATAAACTTGAGGAAATTCTGGAATCTCGGCAGTTGTTGGAACAGTTGCGGGAATGTTTAGATGAAGTGTTGAGCATTGCGCTGGGAAAAGGTATCGGTAAAGCAGATATAGAACAAGTTTTACTGGTAGGAGGGACTTCTCTGATTCCGGCTGTATCTAATTTAGTGGTTTCCTATTTTGGGCGGCAAAAAGTTAAAACAGATAAGCCTTTTGAGGCTGTAGCCCACGGTGCTTTAGCGCTGACACAATTAGTCAGTGTTGACGATTATTTGCGGCACAGCTATGCAATTCGCCTCTGGGAACCTTATGCTAAAGTTTATGCTTATTCGCCGATTTTTAGTAAGGAAATGAAGTATCCTTGTGAAAGTTCTGATGAGTTGACGCTGCAAGTGGCAATTGAAGGACAAAGGGAAATTCGGTTAGATATTGGGGAAGTTGCGGAGGTGTCGCAAGCTGAGGTGGTTTTTAATGAAAAAGGGCAAATGACTAGCAGTTTGCTCAATAAACACAGCGATTTTCGCTCTTTGGAGAGCCACCACCAGCAGGTTTGTGTGGCGCATTTGAATCCGCCGGGAGTATTGGGGATTGACAGGATTTCGGTGAGTTTTGAGGTGGACCAGAGGCGGGTTTTGTTGGCTACGGTGCGGGATTTGCTGACTGGTGAGGTTTTGGTGGCTAAAGGGGCGATCGCCAAACTGCAATAATGATACAATTGTTATTAAGATAAGATTCGGCGATTGAAATCGCTTCTACACAAACAAAGTCTGCCTGCGCGGACTGAAGATTATCGATTTAAATCAAGTTTATGCCGCCATGAAGAAGCAAAACAATAAATTCAGCCACCTGACGGCAATCGAAAGAATTTACCTATCATTTCCGGCAAGATTTTTATTAGAGCAAAACTTGCTTCAAGGTAAAATTTTAGATTTTGGGTGCGGCTTCGGCAGCGATGTTAAATTGTTGCAACAAAAAGGCTTTGATATTGCGGGTTACGACTCTTATTATTTCCCCGAATTCCCGGATAGTAAATTCGATACAATCATTTGCCTTTATGTTTTAAATGTTCTATTTCCCGAAGAACAAGCGAATGTGCTGATGGAAGTGTCACACCTGTTGAAACCCGGAGGTAAAGCGTATTTTGCAGTGAGAAGGGATATCAAAAAAGAAGGATTTCGAGAACATTACGTCCACAAAAAACCTACATATCAGTGCATAGTCAAACTTCCATTTAAGTCAGCTCACT